>JAKACM010000166.1 GCA_021821465.1 Bacillota bacterium | reverse complement strand
CAGACTCCCCCACACCAGGGTGAGAAATACCGGCAAGACCAATAGCAACTCAATAAAGCTACTCCCTCGGATATTTTTCACATGAACCCTATGGTCTAAGGGATCGAGTTGAGGTTGCTGGTAATCTAGTTGAAAGCTTTGACCAGTGCATTGCGCAAGGCCTCGATCGGTAAGATCATGGCAAGCACGACAATAATTATCCAGAGTGTTATCGTCTGATCGCGTAAGGGCGCAACCCGCGACACATGCGGCTTTGCGGATTCCCCTCCCCTGCCCGGCTCCCAGTTCCATTGCAGGACGACTGAAGTTATCGGCAGAACAGGTCGGCCAGGACCAGCGGGATAGCGGGAAAGAAAGCACACGTCATCACGGCGGACGAGGACAAGGTGACAGCCCTGTAGGTTTTGATGAGAATTTGGCGTGGGCCGATCACGCCCCATCGCACTCGCCTGTTTTGCTCGACAAATGTCCTCCATCTAGTATGGACCTTGTGTGATCAGTGAGCCAGGTGGAAAAAAGACTTGACAGAGCTTTGCACCCAGTCTAGACTAGTCTTAGACTAGTCTGAAAGAAGGGATGGATCACCGATGAGAGAAGTCGGGGCCTATGAAGCCAAGACGCGATTGGCCGAACTCTTAGACGCCGTATTGGCCGGAGAAACCATTACGATTTCGCGTCATGGACAGCCTGTGGCCGTCATGATGCCGATCCCCTCGCGCCGTCAAATGCCGCCGGATCAGGTAATCGCGCGGTTGCGGCAACGCCGAAGACAAGCCCGCCTAGACGGAATCAGTCTATCCGCTTTAATTGCCGAGGGCAGAAAATAATGGCGTTCGTCGTCGATGCGTCGGTTACTATGGCCTGGTGTTTTGAGGATGAAAAAACAGAATACACCGAGAATATTTTGGATCGCTTGGGACAGGATGAGGCATTCGTGCCGATGATTTGGCCGTGGGAAGTCCTCAATGTTTTGTTGGTTGCCGAACGGAGACATCGCTTGTCCCCGGCTTTAGCTGATGAATTTCTCGATCTGCTTAATCAGTTGCCGATTGTGGTCAAAGAATGGGATTGGCCGAGTCAGGCCGAGGCCCTTTTGCTGCGGGGACGGATGCTCGGTTTAACGTCCTATGATACGGGGTATCTCGAACTGGCCTCGCGTTTAGCCTGTCCCCTGGCTACGCAAGACGAAAAGATGCGTGAGGCCGCGAGAAAACTCGGAATAGTTCTTTTGGAATCCGGCAATGGCTAAGCAGGATCCGGCCTGCCGCAGGGGATCAAACTGCCCGGTTGGCAGACAAGCCGAGGCCGCCTTGTGCGAGGTCTCCCCACTGGCTTGTATCATAGGAACTCTCCCGCCACCTAATTCCTAATTTATCTCGAGTTTTGATTGTCCGAATAGACTGCATGGTTGAGAGGGAAAAAATACCGGAATACCAAGAAATATCGGAATCCGCTGTCGAAGCGATCGGGGGCAAGACATTTGCATCACGAGGAGGATCCCGATGCTTCAATGCGAGTCTCTCACCCGTTTTTTCCAACGCACGGACCGTGACGGCAGGACGGCTCTTTTTTTCCCTATGGATATCCCGCGCCGTTTGGCCCCTATGTCCCACAGATCGGACCAGACCTCTGCCAGCGTGCGCAAGGATTTCTCGATATCCAGGACGGGAGGCGACCCACTCAACATGGGAAACGACATCTCCATGGACGACCCCGGAAACGACGTCTTCAGTACGATACCTCCCCTTAAGTTAGCGCGTATGGGTTGCCTCCGGTGACCGTCGCAGATCGGTTAGCTTCCTGAGAGACGGGGATAGCGTAGATTATAATCGTCTGCGATTTCATCAAATGTCATCCATTGGACTCCCTCATGGCTATTGATGTACTCAATCATCCGTTCGTGCATTAACAATACCTGTGGTCGGCCGCTAACATCAGGGTGAATCGTCATCGTGAATACGGCATAGTCATATTCACGGTAGACCCATTCAAATTGGTCTCTCCACAGCTGCTCAATATCTCGCGGGTTGGTAAAGCCGTAACTATTAGGGGACTTCTTGATGAACATCATAGGGGGTAAATCATCGAGGTACCAGTTTGCCGGAATTTCGATGAGATCGGTTTCCTGTCCACGGACCAGTGGCTTCATCCACGCCCTAGCAGGCTGAGAATAATCAATTTTTGTCCATGAGTCGCCGACCCGCACACGATAGGGAAGAACGTCATGATGCATGAGGCTGTGGTCGTATTTAATTCCGTACTTCAGCAATAATTTATTCGTCACGTGGGAAAATTCCCACCAAGGAGCCACATACCCCGATGGGCGTTTCCCAGAAATACTTTCAATTAGCTCAATTGAGCGAAAAAGAACGGCCTCTTCTTGCTCCGGAGTCATGGCTATGGGGTTTTCATGCGAATATCCATGCCCTCCAATTTCATGGCCTTCCGCTACGACCTCTGCGATTTGCTCAGGAAAGGTTTCAATTGAATGCCCGGGGACAAACCAGGTTGTCTTCAATCCGTGCCGACGAAAAAGTCGCAGCAACCGCGGGACGCCTACTTCTCCCGCAAATAACCCGCGGGAAATGTCATCCGGTGAATCCTCCCCACTGTAGGATCCTAGCCAGCCCGCGACTGCATCGACGTCCACCCCATAAGCCACTTTGATTTGTTTCTTGGTCATTAACTTCCCCTCCTCAGATTACTCTAAACAAGCCTTATAACTAACTGATTGTCATGTCTGTGTATGACCAAATTAAAAAGAGAAATTTTTTCCAGCTAGCTTTTCCCACTTTGGCCATTACGAATGGCTACTGTCTGCCCTTCTCAGACACGCAATAGAGGTTTTACAGCCCATCGAAAGGAAGATTCAGGAGAACGGTGTTGACGATGTCGAGACTTCAACAAATCACGCAAACAAGTTTTCGTCCACCCAAATCGTTCGTGAAATCCCGGTCCAAAATAGGGGTGAATTTCGCGGATCCTAGACCAGGGTTTTGCCATATGAGCCTTTTGCAGTGTTCTCCACGTCTGACGGAACAGAGTTTGGCGGACGTTCGGACAAGGCTCGTAATCTTCGGGTTATCTGAACAAAAATAATAGCACGATCGATCGTCACTACTAACAGCCTGTTTCAAGCTGACCCAAGATGTTAAATCTCTGACAGGCTGACCAATCAATCATGAAGGCACACGCCTTATTCGTCTTCACGAGCCCTTACCTTCATCCTCACTCTTCGGCTCTTGTCTCCTCAGATCGGATGCACAAAGACTCCGAGCGGTGTCCTCTAAAACACGGACACCCTCTTCACAATGCTGAGGATGAGAAAATTCCTCAGCAGCATGACTAATTCCTTGAACGCTCGGAATAAAAATCAGACCTGTAGGTACTTTCTTTGCCATAATCATTGCATCATGGACTGCCCAACTGGGTACAGTCATAGCTTTAAGACCTTCCTTCGACGCCGCTCTTGCGATAACGTCTTGAATGGCAGGATATAAAGGCACAGCCGCTTCTTCGTGATAAGCGAACAATGTTCCACCATGCCAGCTGTTAACCCAATCCCTGACCGCTATGTTCCTCACGGTGTCAGAGGGCGAACGCACATCAAAAGATACAACCGCAGAGTCCGCAATTACATTCGGACTCCCTGGCATGGCCTTCAATTGTCCTACGGTTCCCACAGCCCCTGCACGTCCCACAATTTGGTTTAAGCGCACCACGGCATTGGCAGCATAAAGTAAAGCATCTTCACGCAGTGGCATGGGCGTTGTGCCCGCATGATTTTGTTGTCCAACAAAGCGGGCAAATCCTTGGGAACGTCCAGTAATCACATTGACCACGCCGACGGGAATACCACTCCGGTCCAAATTCGGTCCTTGCTCCACATGCAGTTCAAGATAGACTGCAATCGGAATGACATCAAGATGGCTGACGGACTCCCAAGTTATCCCAAATCTTGGGGCCGTTTCAGCAAGATATCGTGTGCCTGAATCATCATGAAAATTGTTAAAAATCTCTCTGGTTAAAAATCCACACACTGCCCGACTCCCAAATAATCCGCTATTAAAGCCTACTCCTTCTTCGTCAGCAAAAGCTACAAGGGCTCCATTGAGACACAATGGTTCCGGAGCTTTATCTCGCATCGCTAATAAACTTTCTAATGCCGCCGCCACCCCAAAGACACCATCGAAGTCTCCCCCGCGGGGAACACTGTCAAGATGACTGCCCATCACCAAGTAAGGCGCATTGTCCACGGGGCTCCATATTCCCCAAATATTTCCGGCTCCATCTTGATAGCCGTGTAACCCCTCCTGATGCAATAAGTCTAAGAGGGTTTGCCGTGCCATCTGGTCCTCTTCCGTCCAAGCGACACGGTAAGCACCATCTTTACGTTTTCCTATTGTTTGCAAGTGGCGAAAATTGGCCCAAAACCGCGTAGCGTTCATCGTGTCTACCCCCTGGTTTGAGTTTCTCGAGAACATCCGCGATGATGTTCTGTGTCCTTGATAGCTCATGATGGTCCCGAGCCTAATTCATGTATCCAACAAATTGTCCATGCGACTTTGACGCAATAAGTTGATAGTCTTGAATGACCCATTGACCCCCGATCATGACATCATGAGGAACACCCTTTAATGACCAACCTTCATACGGAGTATAGTCAATACGTTGGTGCAAGGTTGTGGCACTTGCAGTGAACGGAGGCGGTTCCTGTTCCACAATCACCAGGTCCGCGTCACTGCCAGGTAATAAGGTGCCCTTTTTGGGGAATAAGCCAAATTCCTTACTAGCATTGGTCGACGTCCAAGCTACCGCTTCCCCCAGTGTTATCTGTCCCTTATGGACCGCATTAAGCATAAGCGGCACACGGGTTTCAATACCCGGACCCCCGTTTGGGATCAACCGAAAATCCATCTTCCCGAGTTCTTTGGCGCCGTGAAGATCGAACGGACAATGATCACTCGAGACGATCTCAATCACTTCACGTCTCAAAGCATCCCACAACGAACGCACATCGTCTTGTGGCCGGGACGGAGGCGTATAAACATATTGGGCAACATCAAAGTGATCGGATTGATAAACTTCATCATTCAAAAACAGGTATTGAGGACACGTTTCTGCTGTTAATCGCGCACCTAACTGGCGAGCGTATCCCAACGCTTTTACCGACTCTAATGAACTCAAATGCACCAGATATGCTGGAGCATTTGCAAGGCGGGACATTTGCCCGACGCGAAAAACCGCTTCGCCTTCCAAAATAGAGGGCCTGGTCGCTCCGTGATATCGCGGTTGAATTTTACCGGACAAGACAGCTTCTTCCGCAATGACATCAATGACCGGGCCATTTTCCGCATGGACCATTGTTAATAGGGAGGATTTACTGGCGGCTCGCATGATTCGGTAAAGATCCGCATCCGAAAGCATCAACTTTCCCGGGTAGGCTGTAAACACTTTGATACTATGAATGCCCATAGACGGCAATAGCGGTAGTTCATCCATCCACCGGGAATAAAGTTGCGAGATAATCACATGAAAACCATAATTCGTCCATGCCATCTCTCCTTTATCTTTCCAACGGTCCACTAAAGCTCGAAGACTTTCTCCCGGTTTAGGTTGGATAAAATTCAAAACCGTCGTCGTACCGCCCAAAGCGGCGGCACGAGTGCCTATATTCAGATCATCGGTTGTCACGGTATCGCCGAAATCCCAATCGAGATGTACGTGGGCATCAATTCCTCCCGGAAGGACCCAACAATGACTCGCATCGATCGTTTGATCATACTCCTGAGGATTTTCGCATCGACTAATGCGGTGAATAACACCGTCGACAATGCCTAGATCCACTTCCAGTAAATGTTCAGGGCTGACTGCCACCAAACCCCCCTTAATGACACAGCGCACAGGTTATCCTCCTCTAGATGGAAATGACGTTCAAAGATCTTAATCCCTACGATTCGACCTCTTGAGCCTCAGCGGACAGATCCAGTTCCTGAGCTAATGTCGGCTGTGACTTCATTAACAGGCTATAACTGATGAAACTAGCCGCAATGCCAACAAACCAGGAGTAAGTATAGAGAACATGCAGAGATGGAATGATTAAGCCAATAAAGGCACCAAGAATACCAATGCCAAACGCCACTAAACCTTTAGCATTCCAACCATTTTGGTAGGAAAAATCCCCCGTCTCCACAAAGAACATGGGCACAACATAGCGCCTTTTGCGTACCATATAAAAATCTGCTAACATCAGCCCGGATACTGGGCCCAGCGCTCCTCCAATCGCCCCTAGAACGTTGTAAATGGTACTGGCGTTATTAAACCAAAGCCACGGTACAAATAAGACTCCAATGGCTATCGATAAGATACCCGCTTTAACAAAATTGAGATTTCGGGGAAACAAGTTAACCAGATCGTAGGCAGGCGACACAACATTGGCCGCAACATTAACAGATAATGTCGCAATAATTAAGGTCACCGCCCCTAGAACGAGAATGATGGGACTACGAAAGTGTTGTAGTAACGTCACGGGATTCGAAATAGCACTGCCAAAAGCAATAACCGCACCCGACGTAGTAATAATACTAACCAGAGCAAACACAATCGCCGTAATCGGCAATCCAACAGCTTGTCCTACCATTTGATCCTTTTGGGATTTGGCAAATCGTGTAAAATCCGAAATATTCAGAACCAGAGTAGCCCATACACCGATAAGTCCCGTCACGGCCAAAGGGAATTCAACAGAAAACGCCTTCGGAGAAAGCTTGCTAGGCGTGTAGAACAATGGCCCCAAACCATGCGCCGTACTGATAGCCCATATTACGGCAATTAATCCCATCACGATGACCAAAGGTCCCGCCCATAATTCAAAATGCCGAATCCGATCCATCCCATGAGAAATAATGAGCGCATGTAAGAGCCAAAAGAGGCCGAAGGCAATACCCACATTAGCGTGCAGTCCGAACATGACAGAATAACTCAGTTGTTGCCAACCCGGAATAAACAGGCCAATCAAGGCATTGATAGCAAGACTTCCCGCATAACTTTGTACCGCAAACCAAAAAATGGCGACAAACGCTCGTAACAATACCGGGATTTGGGCACCACGATAGCCAAACGCAGCCCGAATCAGCACAGGAAAGGGCAGTCCATACTTGGCCCCCGCCACGCCGTTAAACCAGAGGGCAATGACTAATATCACATTTGCCAAGATTACAGCCGCCAGGGCTTGTTCGACGCTAAATCCTTGCCCTAAGAGTGCCGCGGCAGTTTCGTAGGCAACAATGTTGTGCACCATCCCCATCCAGACCGTGGAAAAATTTATCCACGTCCAGCGCCTCTTGGCTTTCGGTACGGGAGCCAAATCGGGATTATAAAGCCGTGAGTCTTTTT
>JAKACM010000165.1 GCA_021821465.1 Bacillota bacterium | reverse complement strand
CGGCAAATGCCGCTCGATGTTCTGGGTGACGACTGAAAACCCGAACACGGTTAATATCCCTGACAGCCAGGGCCGCTTCCAACTGTGTCCGTGCCTGTACACCTGTTCCGATCACCGCTATTCTCTTCGCATCGGGCCGAGCCATGGCCTTAATTGCCACCCCACCAATTGCCCCGGTTCGAAAGGCACCAAGGAGATTGCCGATCACAATACCCTTGAACACACCAGTATCCGAATCAAAAACACAAACCAATTGCTGATGACCTTCTAAATCATCGGAGTATGTATCATAGACACGGAAGCCAATGACCTTGTCCACGGCGGTCGCAGCGCCTGGCGTGAAAACCAAGTCACCCTGTTCTGTTTTCAAATGAAACCGCGGAGGAGAAACCAGCGTGCCATTTGCCTGTTCCTCAAAGGTGCGTTCGATCGCGTTCACCACTAACTTCATGGAAACCAGCTTCTCAACATCCTCATCTGTAAGAATGCGGTACACTCTCGCCACCTCTTTCCATCGGAACTGTCTATGGGAATGTGCCGGCGGGCGTGACACACATGAAAAATCTGTTTGCCATCGCAACCTTCTCTGATATCATACGCATATTGCTGTAGGGTGTCATCGCATTGATTATACTGCTCATGAATAACTGACCGTTGCATACCCCTCTAAGCAAGGGCACAAAAAGAGCCCTCGTTTGAGAGGAATTTGAGTGGCCTGTGGACCCTTTAACGCAGGGCACTGAGAGAGTATACCGTTACCACTTTATTCCGCAACCCCTTGTTACAAGAAACTCCCCTTTCACGAGTTTTCTTGTTCACGCATATACTTGCGGATTTGTAGGATTTCACCACCTACGGTTCGGCAATGCGTATGAGGGGCGACAGTGAAGGCCCGGTTGTGGCGGAAGACCATAGAGGGGAGACGCTAGATGGGACGGTATTCCCCCACAGCCTTGATTAACTGCCTCCGACCGCAGGGTCACGCTCACTCCTAATTGGAATGGTCTTGCGGTGTCCCATAGATCTTCTGCCAATGACACGCCACCGCACTCCAACCCCGCTTTGATACAATCATTTGGCATTCTCCAGAGAGAAACCCTGAAACTCGCACCGTCCGCGACACCCGCTGGAGATAAGCCGGTCGGTTCGCGTCAGGAAGAATCCCGCGAACACGACAGATGACGGTGGTACAATCAATCCTTTTCTTGACAGCCACAGAACAATTTCATTTCATTCGATTTGCACTGTACCTACGCTATAGGTTAAATAATCTCGCAGCGTGCGCCCGATGAAACACCGATCACGGGCCATTTGAGCCGCGTCTTCATAGTCTTGAATGTGCTCCGCATCCCCACCCTGTATGATAGGGTTGACGGTAATGCGGGCATATTTAGCATTTTCTGGATATCCTTCAACCACACCTTCCGCGTGGATAACCAAAGAGTCTCCGGGCAAATGTTTCTGCTTGAGTATACGCATGAATGTACCGCTGTAACATGCACTCACAGCTGCCAAAAGAAGGTTTTCAGGGCTGGCTCCGATTCCTTTGCCTCCCATCGTGGCTGGGGCACTATACGAAAAACGATGTTCGCCTACTTTCAATTCCCCTTCTCCCTGAATTCCCACGCCTGCCCATGTTGCTTGGACAGCAAAAGTTAGATCCACAATTACATCATTCCTCTCGCGTTTCCACTAATATCGACCCTATTTCTCCCTCTGAGATCTTCTCCCTGTTCTTAGAAGTTCTCAGCAATCTCCCGGATGTAATTTCTGTTCCCGGCAAATGCCATATCATCAAAATGTTATGGTTAAGATGTCCTACAACGTCCTACACCAGCAATGTTCTAGCCATTAGGGCCTTAACACAGGAACAAGGCCACTGTGATTAAGCTTTACTAATCTTGTTGCACAGGCTCTCCGAGCTGTTGTCGACTATCAACTTATTCGGACTTAGAACTATCGTCCCACAATATCGACAGGCTCTTTGAAAAACACCCAAGATGTGCACCTTATGGCTCGTTTAGGATTCTCTACGGTACACATTCCCGTTATTAATCGGTTACGCAATCGCCCCGTCTTAGAGCCTTATCCACCAACCTGATTCGGCCGACTAACTAGACAATGAGGCTGATGCCAAAAGAAGATAGACAGCAAATTTCTCGGGCGAAATGATACCAGTAAAACGATAGGGTTCCGGTTCGCATAAAGTTGTTGGGATTTTATTAATGCAACGTGACTCACCCAGGTCGAGAAATTGTTCGATTTGAATAACCTGCACGGTGATCAAAGGTTGCGACCTGACAAAATCGATGCCCATGTTCACGACATGGGTACAGCGGAATCACGTCGGCGACACAAAAATCTTGGCTCTAACAGGTTGGCGAATCTCTTTTAGTGCCGTCTCTTCCGAGAACCTAGGCTGTGGGTGAGTCGATGCGACAATCGCTTGGAGAAATAATCGATATTCCAGTCCCGTAGGACTTCCGATAAATTGCACTCCAAAAGCCAAGCCATCCTCATCACGAATCGTTAATGTTGGGTCGTTCCATGTGTTCAGAGGCAATTTTTGCAATTCGCGAGAAATTTTTGTGGGTGCCAAACTCACCGTATAATCCACCAAATCTTGGGTAGATCTGGTGGCTGCATGCTTCCATCGGTTGCTATGAATGATGAGGACAACCCGTTTGGACAATCCAGCTAGCAAATTCACAACATATTGTTCATGATCGCTGCCGAGAATCACAGATTTCTCCTTCTTTGTCTCCTCAAACCTCAAATTAAAACCATCAACAGCCGCATAATCAATGCGCGTGCGTTTGACCTCCTACCCATAAGCACGATGGCGTCAAATCCTTGCTCCATCAATTTTTATCGCTGTATTAAAAATTGATGTCCGCACCTCAGAACGCATTTATGGGTTTCTTAACCCAAACCAGATGAAAAATCCGCTCCACAGAGGTCGGAGGAAGCACATCGGTACGTACTCCGCGCTGACTGGGAGCCCCGATGCTCCCAATAAGTTGGAGCATTGCCTCCGGGCTGCCCATCACAATTTCGTCACGATAAGTGTCTTCACGGACTATTTCAAAACCGGCAGACAAAACGCTTTTACGAATGGATTGTTGACCTTGTTTGAAGAAGCCGCCGGGGCCACTCAGTTGATGCATGATCATCCGAACGAAGGGATTACTATCGACGCTTACGGCATAGGCAAATAGTCCCCCTGGTTTTAGGGATCGATATAATCGGTTCACTAGAAGGTCCACATCATCAATCAGATGAAGTAACAACAAAGCCGTAATCCCATCAATCATAGCCTCGGGCCATTTCACGGCGAGTAAGTCTTGGCCCACATACCAAGCCGGCGCGTTATCGCTTTGATGGCGCCAGGCCTCGTCAATCATTTTCGATGCTTGATCGATCCCGACAATCCACACGTCTTTGTGGCCGGAGCGTTTTTGGAGCGCATGAACCATAGCTCCCGTACCGGTTCCGACATCAACCCAGATTTGCCCCGATTTCATAGGCAGCCCCTCAGCCAGAGCCAGCCCGACGTTCTCATTATGAGTTTCCATGACGGCGCGATAGGCTCCTGCCCGCGCATCAAAGCCTAGTTTGTCTCCTGATTCCAGTTGAAGATAATGTGAGTGCGTCACGAAGCGAAGTGTACCGGGACCGGTTAGTTCATGAATTTCCCCTTTGGCTTGAAGAATCTCCGTCTTTCCTGTGGTTGCAACCCATTGCGCTTCCCCTTCAATTAACCATAAGAGCATATCAGATTTGTCGAGATCAAGAACGTCTCCCGCATCTTTTCGTCCGGCGGCCACGATTCGGCTGCCCGCCAATTCACTCATTGTAGCCATGTTGGATTTCCTTTCTAAACCTGTGGATATGTTCAAATGCCTGATCTTTCCGGCTCGTTAGCGCATCTCCTTTCGGGACATGACCCGAGCCGACAAGACAGGTCGACCAGCTGACAGATGGAAGTTTTTCTGGGCATTCGCATAAGGCGCCGGTGGTTACCGCCAAGAATTGCGCCCTCTGAGAATTCTGCGACTACCTGGATAATAGGTGATGCATATCTCCGAGTACCGACGCCAAATCAATATCATTACGAGGTTCTAATACGGCAATAATAAATCGGTTTTCTTTTTCTGCATGAACATCAAATAATCGTGCAGCCTCCGTACCCAACACCAGAGCTTCTTCCCATTTTGGTGCAGCCAAAAGCCTATCCCGGGTTTCGCGAATAATTCCGTGTTCGAAGAGCATGGATTCGATCAACCCCTTCAAGCTCTCTGTTTCTGACCCCACTCGATAAATCGTCGCTTCTTCGGCGGCGGCATGCGGCAAAATATCATCGGTCAAATACGCGCCGACTTCGTTGCGGGCTGTTTCCCATTGCTCCTTTTGGGTTAAGACATTGTCCGCTAAAATGTGCAGTTGACGAGCCATTAAGGCGTGATGCTCACGCATCTTTTGAGCCACTGCTTGGTTAGACATTACTTTGGCCTCCTCGTTTTATATGGCACCCATTGCGTTCCTAATACTGAAGCAATGGTCCCTACGGGTCTGTGACAGTTCTCACGAAGAAGTTTCACACTGGTGGACAAACAGATTGGTGTCTATCGTTTGGGCCTCAATTTACAGACAACCCCACTTCTGATCATAGTCATTGATTTTTCGTCAGTCGGCCAACGACCTTCATAACCATTTGTGCCTGGTCTCGGGCCTTTGTGGCTCCCTGTGCCAAAATGCGATCAAGTGTCCTGGGATCATGAATAATCTCTTGATATCTCTGCCGCGGATCCGTCAAATACCGATCTAGCAGATCGAATAGTTGTTCTTTGGCATCCTGCCAACCAATTCCTTTTACGAATTGTCGGCGAAAGCTGTCCGTTTCCTCTTTGGTCGCTACCGCACGAAAGATCTGGAAGAGCACAGAACTGTCAGGGTTTTTGGGTTCTCCGGGTTTGGTAGAGTCCGTTTCTATACGGAAAATGAGGGCCCTTAATTCGTCATGTGTTGCGAATACGGGAATGGTATTCCCGTAACTCTTACTCATCTTGCGTCCATCCAGCCCTGGTATCACCACCCCATTGTCTTGTGTCAAGGCTTCAGGCAGAACAAAAATTTCGTCGTTGTAAGCATGATTAAATGCCTGAGCAATATGCCGCGTGATTTCGATGTGCTGGCCTTGATCACGGCCTACGGGAACCCAACGGGTTTGCATAATCAAAATATCCGCGGCCATCAACAACGGATAGGTGAACAGCCCCACGTTGACCCCGGCATCCAAAGTTTTCTCCCCACGACGTTCATTGTATTGTCGTTGTGCTTTGTAGGCATGTGCGCGGTTCAGTAACCCCTTCGGTGTGAAACACCCCAAGATCCATGCCAATTCGAAAATTTCCGGAACATCGGATTGACGGTAAAGAATTACCTGTTCTGGATCCAAACCTAAAGCAATCCAAGATGCCGCCATTTCCATCGTGTAACGGTTAAGCTGCTGGCCGTTTTTCACTGTAATTAAGGCATGATAATCAGCAAGAAAATAGAAACTCTGGTTTTCTCGGTTCTGAGACAAGGTCACTGCAGGTTTTACCGCCCCGACCAAATTACCGAGATGGAGAGAGCCGGTTGGCTTGATCCCTGTGAGAATTATGGGCTTACTCAATAGCCCACCTCCAGATCATTGTAGTTACCTAAACTGTCACTTCATCCATCATAATGCCTTGCATTCGTCTGTTTCTAATCCTAATGGCTGGAGATGATCCCGTCAAAACCGTCTTCGCTAGTTCTCAACATACTCCTGCCTTGAGAGCCCTCGGACGTAGAGTGGCTGTTCCTGCGGTTATGGCTCTGAGTCACGATTTCGTTGTAGTGCAGAAAACAAAACCCGCAAACTTTCGCGGACCGGTTCCATACTCGTCAGCACCAGTTCAGTCTCATCGCCTGTTCCCATTGCGATAAGAGTCTCCTCATTGTCTTTCGTCAGGACAAGCCATCCCTTCGGGTTAAATTTCCCCAGAGAAAGCCCAAGGGGCTTGCGACACACACCGCACCCGGGTGTAGGGCAATTGTCGAAGCACACAAACCGTTCAGCGACCCCTCGGTCATGAGCTTGGCTAAGAACGATGGCCAAAGATTGAATGGTATTGTGTGAGGCTCCGATATCCAAGTAGGATTTCGCATCCATCACTAAATTGATGGCGTAGCTTTCCAGTATGTCCTGGCCGTGAGCAGTGATAAGCCGATGTCGTCGCGGTATTTGCGGCAGATTTTGCTCAATTCGTGACAGGCTTTTACTTAAAGACCGTAATTGCGCCTGGGAAATCAATTTAAAAGGCACAGCCTGATAACGGGATCCAGAAGGCTGAGGTTCTTCCAGGATTGCTCCACGCAACACCAATTTATCTAGAGCAGGGTAGACGTTCGCTCGGGCAATCCCTGCTATTTTTGCAATTTGGTATCCTGTTAAAGATTGCGAACTCGAGGTCATGCTCACGTATACTTTAGCCTCTAATTCTGTCCACCCCAGCTTGTGCAATTCTTGAACCGGATCCATATAATCCGTCCTTTCTCAAATTGTAGAGAAGTTCTTGACAATTTACCAGGGCCATTATATCGTAGCTTTAGTAGTATTTATAGATACTACTAAGATGAAGTGTCAAGAGAGGTGCATAGAAATGACCGTGAATGAGAGCCGAAGCGATCGTATCATCCGTGTGATCGCGGGGATAATCCTCGGCATTTTGGCGCTTGAGCGCACGGGTGGAATCGTCGGCATCTGGATTTTCGGTATTTTAGCAGTGATTGCGTTGGTGACAGGTTTGACAGGTGTGTGTGGAATATACAGACTGTTTGGTATTCGAACATGCCCCTTACCTTCCGAATCGAAACAGCAAAAGCGTTCATAATTTACTTGCGAATGGCGAATTGTGCAGATTTTGCTTAATGTTAGGATTTGTTAAGGAGGATTTGTTAAGGGGACGCCCATGTCCCGCAGCGCGGGACACTCAGACCCATGAAAAAGGGAGTTGTGCTATGATCCAGGAGACCTTCGACCGAGATCGGGTTCACCCTGATGCTACGAGCTCGTTGAGGAGACGGATTCCGGCCACGTCGAGCACTCAAGACTGTTGCCGGCCTCAAGGCCGAGCACGCAAGGGAGAATTCTCAGAGGCTCCGTGGCTGTCGAAGGATTTTGATCAGATGAGGTGTCCATAATGGATGAGCTATTTATTACCCATGGAGCCGGATTGGATATCCACAAGAAGGTGATTGTGGCCACGGTGTTGACCCCAGACCTCGCCGAAACCCGCACCTTTGGCAGTGTCACGGAGGAGTTGCTCGCCTTAGGAGATTGGCTGATGGCGTGCGGGGTGACCCATGTCGCCATGGAGGCCACCGGGGTCTACTGGAAACCGGTGGTGAATCT
>JAKACM010000164.1 GCA_021821465.1 Bacillota bacterium | reverse complement strand
CCGTCCAGTCCCACTGGACGGTCTATGGGGTGATCCACTCCGGTTCTGTGCCGGCTTTTTGTCGACCCCGTTTCCGTCGCGGCACACTTTGAGGCTCCATGGTGGCATTCACCGTATGCCACCGGATAATAGGCACCCGCTGTAAAAAAAGGCCACCACTCTACCAAAAATTTGCAGAGTGAGGCCTCGATTCGAGGTTAATCTCTCGTAAAGTCTCCGTTGCTCATCCAACTTGGGAAAAGATAGTGCTTGTTTCCGTTTGAGTCGGTCCATCGGCTCAACTTAACGTTTGACGTCGTGTGGTCTATAATCCCGCTTCGGGGATTGACAGGGGCATCGTCGCCTGCAGGGGGTGGGATATAAGGTAAAGGATACATTGTGTAGAAGGACATGAGAGTGGCGGTTTTTGTTGACCCACCTCTTCGAGGGGATATGAAAAAACATTCATGATCTAGCGGATTGGGCAAGATTCTCGTGGGTGGATGCGATGCTTGGGGACGGACGTGGCATGAATGTATGGGAGGGAGGTGATGCTAAGAATTTCTTAACCGCCGGGCCTGTCTCGTAGTGGGAAGCAGTTTTTTGCGGATGTTTCAAATTTATCAATGGTGGCTTGAATGTGTCCGTTTTTCGCGAATTGTTGGCTATAAATGTCCGAATGGGAATCCTAACAGTCGACAAGAAACCTATGATTTTTGACCGGGAACACAGACGGAGGGGAAGCTATCCATTCGAAGTCAACTCAATGGACACGGAAAGCACGGAAATGGGAAAAGAAAAAAGCCTTGGGTACTGATGGTGGGTTTTATCGATCAGTTGGCTATTACCATGTCACAACAAGGGCTGTCGATTTTGAGCGAGGCCTTCAAACACTATGCGAATTTGGGAATTGCTCAGATGGGAGTCTTGTTCTCGACCGTGGCTCTGGGGGCGGTTGCCGGCATGATCCCTTCCGGAATCGTTTTGGCACGTTATGGATCCAAAACCGTAGCTTGGGTGTCGGGAGTCGGTATTGTCGCAATTATGGGGGTTTTGGCTTGGTTTTTGCCCAGGGATTTTGCACCTCTCATCATATTATTGGGATTGGTGGGATTTTTCCTGCCCGCTTTATCATTGACAGGCACCGCGGCCATAACCCGTGTTTACGAAGGAAGGAAAAATCGTGGTTCGGCCATCGGGCTACGTCAAGCAGCGACGCCTTTGGGAGGAATTGTGGCCGCCGGCCTCTTTCCCTTATTGTTGAGAAAGTGGAATCTCAAGATAGTTTTGGTGCTGATTGCCGTGAATGTCGGTGTGTGGCGATTTTTCTTCGCTTGGCTCTTGCCTTCTCCACCTCGCAACCCATCGAACTCACAGGATCACAATGCCATGGACTTAAACTGCCAGCGAATTCGTCAAACGGTTCTGGCGCTGAGAATTCCCCTCTTGATCAGCCTATTGCTTTCTCCCGGACAATATGCGCTGTTAACCTATGCCATTTTGGATCTTCAGGCGAGATGGCGTGTTTCGATTATCGTTGCGGGAGGGGTTATTGCCTTGGCCTTGTTTGCCGGATTTGCGGCCCGTATCGGGGCAGGATTGTTGAGTGATCATAAAATGTCGGTTCTTCGGCCTTTTCGTCTAGTAATTCTGACGGGTGTTCTGTCTTTGTTAGTGTGGACAACAATACCGGATTTCATCCCTTTTTGGGTCGTTCTGCCGGTGTTTATCGGATTGGGTGCGGGTTTAGACGGCTGGAATGGACTGTTAACCGCTTGGGTAACCGAACGCACCACCTCCGCGGAAAGAGGAATGGCCCTGGCATTAACCGGTATGGCCGGTTTTATCGGCATCGGACTCTTTCTTCCGGTTTTTGGAGAAATTGCGAAATTCTTTGCTTCCTATCGTCCGGCATGGGCTCTGCTCGGATTATTCTATCTTTTGGGCCTTATTATTACAGCCAAGAGTCAAGGATCAAATTGAGGCGACCGGGGCTTAACTTGCTAACAGGAAAGTTGGAAGAATCGTGGTCATTTTGAAGGGTCTCGAATCAACGGTTTTGAATATGGATGTTGCTGTACAGTTTGATGGCTTCTGTCCGGTGATGGACGCCCAAATAGCGGAAAATGTGTTTGATGCGGTGCTTTGTTCGTGACAAGGAAATTCCCATGACGGCTGCGATTTGTAAGTTGGAATAGCCTTCGGCCACCAGTGACCAAATCTTTATATCCAAAGGACTGAGAGCGATGGCATGGGGAGGCAATGCCACTTGCGATCGTATGGTTTTTTGGAACATGTCAATATCCACGGTACCGGCGTGATAATAGGCAAGACGAATGACATTAACGATGACGGTTGCCCGCATGGATGCAGTGATGGCCTCAACTCCCGCCTGGAGGATGCGGGAAATATCGTCTTCCTGCCAGGAACTATTAATCACGGCGGCCAAAGGAATTGAAGGCAACTGGCGGGTAAATGCGATGACGGCATCTTCCATGATGGAGACTGGCAAAATCATGACGATAACGCCGATCTTCTTCCAATCACAACTCTGAAACAGAGACAAGGTGGGTGAGACGAAAGAGATTATGGCATGGCAGTCTACGGCGATATCCCCGCTTTGCCGTATTAAGGCCAATAGTCCTTCGTCCTCCGCTTCATTGGAAACCAGAGAGGCGATACGAATGGGCGCAACATTTTCGAGCTGAAGGGTCATGCTTTTTCATCCTCTCCCCAAAAATCGCTGGGCCTCGGTGTCAAAGCAGTTGAAAAACATCTCTCATATGATAAAATTCCGAGCGCACTGGCGCCGCCGCCATCTTACGG
Source organism: Bacillota bacterium (assembly GCA_021821465.1). Classification (GTDB taxonomy): domain Bacteria; phylum Bacillota; class Sulfobacillia; order Sulfobacillales; family Sulfobacillaceae; genus Sulfobacillus. The sequence continues at coordinate 4,638 of JAKACM010000164.1, read as the reverse complement.
ATCATTGGCTCGAGACACTTATAAGTCCTGCCCATGGCCTTTTTGGCTCCCCTTGGCAAGTTTGTTGACAATTGGCCCGTCAAGTCCCTCGATGCTTTTCTGAGCCTGTCGCACCGCGAGTCTTTCGATGGATGATATCACCGCAATCCACAGGGCAGGGCACCCCTTCAAAAACTGCTCAGTGCCTATAAGGGCTAACTCATCTCCTTATGATGGTGTTCACTTCACATAACCAAGAATCTGGCTCTCTCATTTGTGAGCAACCTCACAAGCACTACTGTCATTTTAGAAGGTGAAGATGGGTAAGGAATACGGACAAACGGTGTGAAAGTACCGGACCTAAAGAATCTCGAAGCAGGGACCATGGTTCAAAGATTAGGACCTTATGTGACCGATGAGGATCTTTGTGAATGCGGGAAGTTTTTCCTCGAGGGTTTTGCCAATTTCCATGGTCATGGAGGCAGCACTGGAACACAGAAGGTAAATCCGGCTCCTAATATGGAATACGCCGTAGGCCCGCTCTTAAGCACTGGGTCTACGGCGTCTTGGGAAATATCACATAGCCCAAGAAAATATGAGAAATCACGAGTCCGAACGATTGTCTTCAGGTCGTGGGAGACCTAAATTATTCCGTTTCATTAAAGCCTAATGTTAATCAAATACGATTATGTCGAATAATTAAAGATCTTCGGTTTGTCGCTCTTTTGGATTTTCGTAAGAATTCCCCTTTTCAGGCCTGGGGAGTCTCACTCTTACGTAAGGTCTCTTCATACCAAGTTAATGTTTGAAAAATACCTTGCAACACCACATTGCCAATGGGAGCGAAATCTCCTCCGTCTGCAGCCTGCAAAGCCGTGTAATATGCGGCCCGGTTTTCCGGGCCCACCAGACTCGGTGGATAATGATGACGAATCAGCCACAAGTTAAGCACAAGACGTCCGGTTCTTCCGTTGCCGTCCATAAAGGGATGGACCGCCATTAACCGAGCGTGCATACAAGCTGCAGCTGTTACCGGATGAATGGCGGTCTTTTTGAATTCATCAAATAATTGCTTAATTTTGTACGGAATTGCCACTGGGTGAGCAGGGATCCATGTACTCCCTTGGGTTACTATCGGTACGCTGCGATAACGCCCGGCTTCATGTGGTTGGGTATGACGCATAACGAGAGTGTGAAGTGCTTGAAGCAACTCGGCATTGATTGGTTCGTCACTTTGTGAATAGCTCATCATGGTGTCCCAGGCTGTGGCGTGATCGATAGACTCGAGGTGTCGGTGGGAGAGACTTGTCCGGCTGGACTTGTTTTGCAGTATATGATCCGTTTCCGTCAAGGTGAGATGCTGTCCTTCAATCATGTTGGAAGCATAGGTCATGCGTACCCGTAAAGCGTCGTAAACTGGACAGATGGCATCATACGACCATTGTCGCTGTTGAACGATCCGTTCCAGTCGATCATCCAAGGACGACAATACATTGGACACAGAATATTTCCCCCTCTAGTGGCAACAATACCGGGACCTCAATCTGTCCCCAATGTGATTATGCTCACATTGTACGATATTGTGTCATTTTTGTGCAGGGGGTGTCGGGAGAAAGCTGTAATTCTTTAAAATTGTCGTGGTTGGACGATGGCTTATCTTGTCGGACGGAAAAGTAATAGTCAGGATAGCAACTGTACCAGTCAATAAAGTGGGGAATGAAAAAACGGCTATGTGCAATCTGAGGTTGGCTTTTCTTTTTTTTAGTCCCAAGCTGCCCTCTTCGGCAATTTTGACCCAGGTTGGAACGGGGAGGCTCCGTGCTGCAAGGATTTGCATGCCTCGCGGGGTTGAAAACTCAAGCGGACGGCTCCCTCACGGAGCGCCTGCTAATCGTGGATCACAACGATGGATCGAGGGCACATGCTAGTACACGATGGCGTTAATGCTTAATCATCTCCCGAGCTAAATTTTGAGTAGTTTTCCGTCAAAGGTCCAGCGAAGCGGTTTGGCCAAATGTTCATTATAGTGGGCAATAAATTGCTGAATGCGTTGTTCCAGGGCTTCGACTGAGGGACAATTGGTCCGCGAGTTTAACAAACGTCGCAGGAAAATACTGAACCCGCACTCGATCTGATTGAGCCAAGAACAGAGCTAGGAGGTATAAAGAAAGCGGACGGAGTGGGCGAGATTTTGCAAAAAGTCTTGAGGGGTTTTGGGGCTCCGTAGAATGCCGGCCGTCTCTTTTTCCTCAATGCATCGTTCGAGATCATTAAGTGATCGTGGGCAATCACCAAGCGCACCAAGTCTTCCGGCTGGTGGGTGTTGAGGTTATCGAGAACAAAGATGTGGCTCTCCTGGGGATATCGTTGCTCTAAAGCCGCGATATGGTTCTTAGGGGGCTTAATAGATGGTGTATGTATTCGTATTTCGAATTCACGTCGTTCCACCTGGCCCAGAACCATGGGGCGAACAGGATGGGTGTGTTCGCGCGCCGGGCTTTAGAGGCCCCCGTACCGGAACACACTGCTCTTTCATCGCGCCCGGTGATACGACCCATCCTCGAAGATGGGGACCGTCCGACTGACATTAAGTTCACTCGCCATGGCCACGTCTTCCGGAAAACCGGCGGCAGCCAACTCACGCCCCGACGAGCATTCGGCAACAATAGTAGAGACGTTATGAGCCACCTGTTCATAGGCTCCTGAAGCCGTTTTGGCTTCCGGCGATAACTCTGCGGGGTCAAATTGACTCAAAATGGCTCCCGCTCCAACGAAGTCTTCAATGGCTGGACGAAGCATGCCATTGGGCCATTGCTCGCCGCAGGCGATGACGGTGACAGCCGCACTCGGGTACTGACGGTGGATAAACTCCGATATGGCGTCGGAATTCCGCAAACATCCGGCGAGCACAGGAACCTGAGACTCTCGAGCGATGACCGTACATGTCGACCCGTTCGGAGACGGTAGTACAAGGCGCGAATGTGGCGCAAGGGACAATAAAGATTCCGGTGATAGCGACGGGACTTGCCCGCGTTTGCCCGCGAGCAGAGCATCCACGGACTGGGCAAATGCGATAGCCGAATCATCTTTGTATTGGTAAGGGAATACCATGGCGTCTCGCGAAATGGCGACATCCACGCAGGTTGTGAACGACAACACGTCAACAATCACGACTACCTGTGAACGAGGGGCCAATTGCCGAACCCCCTCGGCTCCCCATTCAAATCGGACGCGATAAGACATTTGGTCGAAGACGTCCACCTTGTTCATCATCTCCTTTCTCTAAAGCCCCAACCGTTGAATCATCGTAATTACTAGAAGCTGGGGATCAGCTATTATTAATCCGCAGCGCTGGTCGTTTTACGTGGGCTGGGAGCAAGCACTAAAGTAACAACGAATCCTAGGAGCGATTCGTCAGGTAGCATAATGGCCTGAACTGCCCTCCATGTTATCGGAATGGGACCCATAGCGTGAACCACGTTTAGTTTACAGTTTCTGCCATTCCACCGACAACCGCCCCAAAAACGGGTCGATAGCCACATTACCTCCACTTGTAGGCCATTTCATTTGTAGTAGGCGCCATCGTGTAACCATCATCAGCCCGCAACACCAGCGTGGAACGATCATCACTTAATGTGAAATCACGAAAATCGTCTGCGTTCAGTATGGCCAGTCCAAACATAGGAACGGGCATTATACTATATACATCGACACATGGCTCCTAACCTAGGAACTACTATTTATGGCAGCGATGAGATCTCATCGCTTTGAGAACATTTCGGCGTGGGATCTGAGCGAATCTGACACAATTTGGGCCCCGTTTCAGCCGTGATATGGAACTTAAAGACCTCCTCTTCGGGAACGCATGGCCTTTCTTCTCCATTTTACGTCCTTTTTTCGGGTCGTGAAGGGCGGGACACAATTTTTAGGAGCTATCTACTCAAGTATTTTATGCTAAGCGGAGTGGGTTGGGAAACACATAAAATGTCTCTCCAAACTCTCTCCCTACCTGCTGGGTTTTCATGTAACGTCATGGGTTGGGCAACACAACGGCAGATTGGTTGGTGAGGGATTCCGACTCGGGTGTTGTGCTGGAACCCCGGTATTGATCTGCCTCTACTCCAGACTCAAATCCAAAGGGAAACTGCAGTTCTTCAGTGTCGCTATAAAGGTTAATCACTTCTGTAACGACAGCGTTTTGCTCTAGTACAATTTCATTCTCCATGGTCGTCCACGCCCGTCTTCTGATTTGGTTGATAATCAATGGAAGGCAACTCGTCATCGAACATCGGAGGATAACACGCGAATATGCTCTGCATATTCGCTGGACGACCTCCTCTGGGACCGTCCATCAAGTAACCGGACAGAGAGTCAAAATGAGCCCAGTCCGCGAAACAGCGACACCTAAAAGGGTACGTATGGTCGGCAAACGAACGACGCGAAGCTACAGAAGTGTCAAAAGCCGCTCGAAAGCATACGAAATATGGATATGCTCGCAGCCGGTAGCTATCCGGCCCTAAAGGGGCCGATTTTCCGTGCGACCGGCAGGTCGCAGTTCTTGTTAGTGAAAGTCTAACCCGTGCCAGTTTCCTCGTTCAAGTGCGGTAGGCAATAATGGCAGGGTGTCCCGAGTAATCGGGAATCTGATGGGCCTGAGCC
>JAKACM010000163.1 GCA_021821465.1 Bacillota bacterium | reverse complement strand
GCACCATTGGGAACAATTTTTTCCCGCCTCCCTTTTCACCCAATGGGTGCCGTCTCATTATCGCCGAAATCGGCCTGGGACCACGGATCCGTCCCCATTTGCGATGACCTCGTCACGGATTCAGGTAGAAGAAAGTCCGGGCTTGACCCAACTTATTGATTTGCACAAATTGGGCAGGCCTAGCCGCTCCAACCGCAATAACACTAGGAGCATTGTTTGTTGAGCCACTCGGTCTGTTAATCTTTCATGAGCCGCTGCATTTTGGTTTTCCGGCATCATGGCCAACTTCTTCGCTCGGCCAATATTGGTTATACTGTACATAATGTGCAGTTCCCGTCTGGTCGGCACCGTGGCCCCAAATCTTAACCCTTCACATGAAACTGCGACACATTCTCGGGTTCACAATCATGGCGCAATATTCCGAGAGCCAAGAAAAGGAGTCGTTTTATGACATTAGCCTTTACTCACGGGTTTTTACTCGCTCTTGCGCTGATTTTACCGTTGGGACCACAAAATTCGTTCATCATCAGTCAAGGGAGCACTTACAGCCGGTATAGCCGTGCTCTTCCCGTGGTGATCACGGCGGCACTATCCGATACCATCCTGATCATCCTGGCGGTTTTAGGTATCAGTGCCCTCGTGACGGCGTTGCCGCTATTAAAGGAATTCTTGACGGCTTTGGGAGCCGCTTTTCTGATTTGGATGGGCTGGCAATCCTGGCACGGCCGCCAATTGGCCACGGAAGATGAAATTCTGACATACTGGACCCTTAAACGACGCGTAATACATACGCTGCGCGCATCTCTTCTAAATCCTCACGCCATTTTGGACACTGTGGTTGTCATTGGAGGCGGCGCTATTCTCTATCCATCCTTTCCCGAGAAGGTAGCTTACGGATCGGCCGCGATTATCGTTTCATGGCTTTGGTTTTTTCTCCTCTCGTTATTAGGCCGCTGGCTCGGACGCCTTAAGGGCCGGCTGCCAACCCTCACCTGGATTAACCGCATTTCCGCCGGAATTATGTGGAGTATCGCCGCACGTTACCTCTTACAAGTGAGTCAGTCACTGAAAAATTTTGCCGGTTAATGCGGGTAAGCAATATGCTTAACGGAAAGGGGAATTCGCACTCCCGAAGATGGGTCTCTCTGGCCCGTTAACCCTTGATGTTGTCTGGGATCACCTTGTGCAAGCCTGCGGCGGGCCTCGCAACCTCCAAGAAGCGTGGTGATTGCCATCCTTTGTCTGTGTAGGCCATTGTCAGTCGGCGGATTATCTCCTTTCCTTGCACAACGTCACCCAAAGCGATAACCGAGCCGCCGAATCCTGCTCCTGTGAGTCTGGCTCCCACTCCCATTTCCTGCAACCACATCACGGTTTGGTCGAGAACGGGGGTGGATACCATAAAATCTTGCGATAAGGACCAGTGAGAGGCCCAAAATAGGAATTTCACGCGGTCCCAGTCTCCGCCTTGGGCCGCAGAAACAGTCCATCTCACCCTTTGATTCTCCTTAACCACGTGCCGTGCCCGTGCTTGCAGCACAGAATCTGTCAAACCCCGGATCGCTTTCATAGTGGCTTGTCGCAGAAAAGATACTCCCAGCATGTGAGTGGCCTGCTGGCACTCCCAAACGCGTTGATCATATCCACTTGATGCTAAGGTTCTCGGGGTTTGGGTGTCAATAATCCATAATGACATCCCTTTGCCAGCGTAATCAAAGGGAACCGGATGCGCGTCTTGCACTAAAGCGTCCACTAATAGAGCAAAATCGGCTCGGCCCAGGGCTATGGCCAAAGGATCCAAAATGCCTGAATTCACCCCGAGATACTCGTTCTCAATGCGCCGCGCATCAGGTACCATTTTTTCCGGTAGCACGGATTTTCCGAAAAGTTCTCTCACCGTTGCCAAGATTCCCAATGACAATGAAGCGGACGAAGAGAGGCCGCTGGCAATGGGCAATGTCGAGGCAATATAGAGATCGATTCCCTGTTCCAAGCCAAGGATATCCCATGTCGCCGCGACAAAACCCACCAGTCCCCGCAGCGGTTTTTGCCGCACTAGACTCGGCACAAACTGAGCCTCAAGATGAATATCTTCTTGTCCGAAATCACTAAAGCCTCGTATCGTTTGATCGTCTCTGAGTCTTCCGGCAACCCACGTACTGTAAGGCACGGCAATAGGCAAGGCTAATCCTCCCTGATAGTCGGTATGATCTCCCATGAGGTTGATGCGCCCAGGCGATTGCCACATACTAGCGGGTTCTTTGCCGAAATGTTGATAAAATTGTTGTCGTAGAGACTCCCATGGTTGTTCCACTACGGTTATGTCCTTCTCTCTTGACGGCGGTGAATTCGATCCCAAACAGGGGACAATTCACTCTTTACAAAATCCGGAGTCATGTCCGCCACAAACGCCCCCATTGCCAGTTCCGATCCGGCCAGGTATTTCATTTGGCCTTGCCCTCGATCCAGTGGCATAAAATCCCACCTCAGGTGGTAAGTCGCCCCTATGGTGATATCCTGATACAGCGCCATAACCAAAGCGGTGCGTAGGCCAAAATAGCTGTCATAACTCCGAACAATATCCTGCATTAGGCTAACCCCTGACGAGACTTCCTCAGAGGTTAATCCTCCCAGATGGGCCACATGTCTTAACGGGCGCAACCACAGTTGAAAGGGCATACGCATAGCATAAGGAACTTCAATGCGCCACCAACGGTTCTTAAACACGGTGGGCCCCGCCTGCTCGCCTGACAGACATAGGGGACAACGGGATTCAAAGTGCATCCGTTCTTTTTCTAAACGCGGCGGACAATAAGGATAGGCATAGATCTGTCCGTGAGGATGGGCAATACTCGCCCCCACTTTAGCTCCGCGGTTTTCAAAAATGAAAACGGATTGAACATCTTCCCTCTGCCTGAGACTTTCACTGCGTTCTTTCCACACCTCCCACACCAGTGCAGCCGATTCCCTTGGCAAATAAGCCAAATCATCGTCATGGTGAGGAGAATAAACTACCACTTCCGCCGTTCCCGGATCCCGAAAAACCGGAAATTTATTTTCGAACACGGCCACATCAAAGGAGGTGGTTCCTACCTCCGTCCCTTCTCCACGGCAAAAAGGACATGCTTTCGCCTCAGTTAAGGGGCGTTGTTGGCGCTCAGCGCTCAGACTCACCCACTCCCCACTCAGGACGTCTTGACGCAAGAAGGGCATGAGATCCTCTCCTTTCTTCCTGGGTTAATCAAGCCGATCGGGTACGAAAACCTCGGATCTCTTCATCCATTCGGAAATTTTTAAACCGTTCTCGTCTGCGCATTGCGAAGATTGAGAGGAAGAAAAGAGAGGATGGGCCTCCTCTTCCAAAGGGAAGAGGCGATCTCCGGATAGTTTCTCCTCCAGCAAAAGACACGCCTTAGCCAAGAAGTCCGGTGTGATATTGACTGGAGACGATGTGTCCTGAACTCGTGCGGAGAAAGAACCTGTGACGATAAAATCGTTAGGCATGTGTACCAAAGCGTACGGCCAATTTTTCTCTTGTGCGACGAGCCGAACTTGTTGGGACAATTGCTTCACAGCTGTCTCGACAATCCGAGGATCCCTTTTGGCAAGTGATGGGGGCAGAACCCAAATCATCCCGGGGTTACCGCCCGCATGAATTATCCGCATGAGATCCACTGCCTCCGTCACAATAGATGAAAACACCCTGTCTGCCGGCCAGTCTTGCCACTTATCCCACAACGCCAAGTGATAGACGCAACCAATGCGATAACGGTGGGCCACCCATTCCCACACCTCCGGAATACTCCACGGATTGGATATCACTTCACAGGAGATCACCTTCGGGTTTTCCGGCCCCACCAAAATGGTCGGGCCGGTGTTTGCCAATCGCTCGGCCATCTGAGCAGCCAAATCGTTGGACCCTGTTATAACGCGCACTAAGGGTTTCGCTGTCGGCACCTGTTCCGTGAAACGATAGTACCAAATTTTTCGCCCGTCCATCTGCTTTTTCGAGATGCATTCAAAGCCTTTCATCCAATTATGCGGGAAACCGCGGCTTTCGAGCCGGGGAAGAGATAGCGCGGCAAGTTCTGCCTACTCCTTTCCCTATCTCCTTTCTTCAACGTTTATCATGGTGAGTACATCATTCTCTTCTTCTTGAATACGAATCCATGGACTGGGGTGCAAGGAGAAGTTTAAGATCGGCATATCTTGTACCAACATCATTTCCCACCGTTCCCAGATCATCAACACGGTAGCGAAACGCGAAGTTTTGCCCCGCTCAACTTCCATTTCCTCTCAAGGCACCACAGCCATTCCTGTCGTCTGGATGTCAAGATTCCGGTGTGTCCGACGTACGGCATGACGACCTTTGACAAAGGGACCGGGCTTGTCGGGCACCCCTTTTCTTGTCAGCCAAGTTGGCCACCATCCTCTCCCTGTAGGCCGGGGTGGCCATTTCTCGCACATTTTTCTGATCGCATCACAATTTAACATAATTCTATTACCGTTGGTGATCAACTATCCTGCTGTGAGAATTCCATGACTTTGGTATCATAAATCAGGATTAACTTGTGTTTGACAATTTTGCAGGGACAACGGAGGAACGAAATCTTGAAATACTGGTTGCTAACCACAGAATATCCCCCGTTTTTCGGTGGAGGCATTGCCGCTTACACGGAGTTAACGGCCCGAATGCTATACAATCATGGGCATTACGTTCGAGTCTTTATCTATGACAAGGAGGCCCATGGCATCCAAGAGACCATCAGCCAAGGAGTGTTAGTGACCCGCTTTTCTCAATTAACCGCTGATTCCCGCCATATCATGGGGTTTGTTGCCAATTTGAGTTATTCCTATGCCGATATCATCGCCCAATACATAAACAAGGAAGGACCTCCGGATATCATTGAAAGCCAGGAATATTTGGGCCTCCCTTATTTTCTTTTGCAACGCAAATGGACCCTGGATCCCGTCATGGCGCAACTTCGAGTCATTGTTACTGCTCATAACCCCAAATTTCTCCTGGATCCGATCGATCGTGCTGCCACCTATCAACTTCCCGATTACTGGATCGGCGAGATGGAGCGGTTCAGTCTCAGGGCGGCCGATGCCGTGATATCTCCTTCTGCCTTCCTCAAGGAAGCCCTTAAAACCGCCCTTCCCGGCTTAGAAGTCGCCGTCATTGCCAATCCTTATGAACTGCCTGAAGAACCATCCACGACTATACCGAGAGAACCGCGGTTATTGTACGTAGGACGTCTTCAGTATTTCAAGGGGGTTCTTGATCTTTTGGAGCAAGTGGCCCCCTTGTGGGACCGAGGCTTTAAATGGCCCCTGGACTTAGTGGGAAAAGATACGTCCTTTTACCTTAAAAACAAGACCTTTGCCGAGGAAATCCACAGCCGTTACGCCTCTTACATTAAGCAAGGGCTGATTTCCATTCATCCCCAAATACCTCCAAATGAACTGGACCGGATCTATCGCCGTGCCGGTTTAGTGGTTATCCCCTCGCGATTTGACAATTTACCCTATGTTCTTTTAGAGGCCATGAGCCGTGAATGTGTGGTTGTAGCGACCGGCACGGGCGGGCAACAGGAGGTCATCGTCGACAAACAGAGCGGGTTTGTGTGCCAGCCGGGAGAGCTCGGAGAAAGCATTGAAAAAGCCTCCCGGCAAAGTATTGAGGCAAGCCGTTCTATGGGTAAGAAAGCAAGAGAACGTGCTGCACAATGGACCCAACCCGATGCGATCTATCGTCAAAAAATGGCATTGGTGCAATCACACCAAGAAGATCCATCCCCAACGATTTTTCCCCTTATACGCCCACGTTCCAGGCCGCCTGTTGCCACCAGCAAGTCGGGGCTGTTAAGCATTGTGGTCCCCTATTACAATTTGGGCTCCTACATTTTTGACACATTAGACAGTCTTATGAAAGTTCCCCCCCACATCCGCAAGGAAATTATTGTGGTGGACGATGGTTCAACCGAGGGAGTCAGCATCGCCGCCTTGCGCAAGGCAGCCAGAACGTATCCCGAGACAACGATATACCGCACAGCCAACCAAGGTTTAGCCCAAGCCAGGAATTTCGGAGCATCCAAAGCCTCCGGTACCTTTCTTGCCTTTCTAGATGCCGACGATACTATCGATCCCCCCTATTACGCCCGAGCCATTCAAATCTTACAATATTACGACAATCTGAGCTTCATCGGATGCTGGGCACAATATTTTGGTGCCGACCGGCACATTTGGCCAACTTGGAATCCGGAGCCTCCTTATGCATTGTTCCATAATCCATTAAACACTAGCGCGCTAGTCTACCTCCGCGACCATTTCTTATCTTACGGTCAAAATGATCCCGAAATGGAATATGGAATGGAGGATTACGAAAGCATGATTCGCATGATGGATCATGGTTGCTACGGGGCATCAATTCCCGAACCCTATTTTCACTACCGGGTTCGACACGCCTCAATGTCGCGTGCCTTTAACCCAGCGAACCAGCAATATCTCTACCGCTTAATTGTCCAAAAAAACCCTTCTATTTATGCTGAATATGCCCAGGATCTGTTGTTTTTGTTAAACGCTAACGGCCCGCAGTTTCTCATTGACAGTCCGAGCGTCCCACCTCCGGCCCATAGGGGGCGATAACACTTCGTCCCGCCATACCCTTTCTCGCTGATCGCTTTTTCCTATTGTAGGATCAACATTGGTGGTGAGCAAAAATCTCCCTTCTCATTTTTTCGTCATATCTCGACAATAAATAACGATGCAATCGAAGTTGAAACCCACAACACTCAATAGGTATGAAAATTCTATTCCAGACCGGCCTATTTCTAGGTGACCCAAATAATTACTGAATACACATTTTATAGCTTTTCGATCGCATAGTGTTGATGAGATGCACAAAGCCAATCAGGTGGCCCTTAGCAAAACAGCCAGGCACCGAAACTGCATTTCGATCCCCGGCTTGGAAATTACACAGATGACACCGTTAGCGGATTTTGAATATGACGATACACAAGCCGTCGATACCAACGCCACAATAGCTGTTGTCGCAGTGCCAACTGGGTTTGTGAACAATTCTTTAAAGCAAACTGAATCAACCGACGTTCAAGCACAGCAATAATTTGGCGAAAGTTTCCTCGGTATTTCGTAAGCCTTCTCCTTTACACTTGTCACATATTTTCTGTATGGAAACTTATCATACCATTACTGATTATGCCATATCTCTTATGCCTCCGGTTGCTCGTACAGGCAAATACCATTAGGACGAGTATTAATTTCTATCATCACAAAATACGACAGGTATCAAATCTTCGGGGCGGGGGTCTGTTCATCAACAAACAGCCATTGCCGTCCAAATTCTCTCAAGGCTTGGACAATAGGAAGCAAGGCATGGCCTTTCGCTGTCAGTTTGTATTCAACCCGTGGCGGAATTTCGGCAAAAACATGACGGCTAACAAGCCCCTGTGTCTCCATCTGCCGCAATCTGGAGGTCAATGTGCGAGGGCTGGCCTCGACACTCCGTTCAAGATCACCAAATCTTCGAGGTCCATCCGACAAATCACGCAGAATGAGAAGAATATAGGTATCCCCTATCAATGCCGCGGTCCGTGC
>JAKACM010000162.1 GCA_021821465.1 Bacillota bacterium | reverse complement strand
GCTCGAAGACTTTTGTCTGGCGCGTGGATTAGCCCCCACCGAGTACGTGGAAGAAGTCGGTGGGGGGATGAATTTTCACCGCAAGAAGTTCTTGGCCTTAATGGACGCCACTGCGGCGGGGACCGTGGGCACCTTGATCATCGCCCACAAAGATCGCTTGACCCGTTTTGGCTATGAATGGTTTGCACGGTTCTGCCAGCGTCATGCCTGTGACATTCTAGTGCTCAATCAAGACCATTTGTCACCCGAAGAAGAACTCGTGCAGGACTTGTGGACCATCACTCATGTCTTTTCGGCTCGACTCGCTGGCTTACGCAACTACCGAAAAAAACTTCAGGCACTGGATGCCGACGTTAGCCCACAAAATCCGGGTTGCACCCGACGCTGGAGCCAGTGACATACGTTAAGCAAGCGTGTGGCCGGCCCGCTTTGTCTGGAACTGGGCGTTGGCCGAGTGGAACCAGCAAGGGCAGGCGGGGGCCATCCGAACGCGAGCTCTCTCCAAAAACAGTTTAATGCGATCAAGTACACGGCATTTCCCGGGTTGAAGGACATTCATCGCGACGCTCATAGCCAGCCGTTTGCCGATCTCCAGGCCGCGTGGCAACGGCTGTGGACGCATCAAAATCAGCACCCGGTCTTCAAGAAGAAAGGAAAAACGCGGGGCAGGAAGAATCATGAGATCACCAAGGATCACATGATTTATAGCAGATTAATGGTAAACTATCGAAATTCGACTATGGAGGATTTGACAGCATAGGTGAACACTCTCAGTTTTGGCGCTGGGACATCCAATAGTAAGGAAGTTATAGAGCATGGGCGAAATATCATCGCAAAGGCATTGTCGGTTCCATGATTACATGAATATAATCTGCAGGAACATTAACATTCCCCATGACCGCACGGAAGGTGTAAAACCAATTTGGACAGGTTACTGGTGACATTGATCGACTTAAACGTCATCAATCCATTAGTCTCCCCGAGATACTTAGTTATGTCCATTGCCAGCGAGGAAAGGGACCTTCGTGATGGTGGGGATCGCTCGCTATGGCGCTGCCGACGAGTATATTAAGATGGGAAACCGATAGATGGAGCGATTCGATTCTGCAACCTTATGCAATGATATCTTTAAGAGCGGGTCTCCGCGACACCATGGAATGGGAGATCCGGCTTGAAAATCCTGGAAAATTGGAAGCTATCGTAATACTCTGGGACTTTGATTGCGGCTTCCTTTTCCACCTTTAATCTTTATTCTTTTTCCTGTAAGTTTTTGCAAACATTGTGTGCCACCTTTCGTCTCAATAATGCCCCGTGCCCACCCTCACAATTGCAAACAGACCCCATGATACACCGTACATCTTTGCCCCGTGCACATTTACGCTATACATTATACTCTGTGTCGTGTCACTGTCGGGTGGTATGAAATACCATTGTAGGTCTTTCTTTCGGTCGATTGACCTCTTTAAGAAAGATCTTGAAAGAGTCTCGTCTATAATTGCTACCGTCATACATAAATGAAAGGGACTTGTTATTCGATTAAATCATGTGTCCAACCGGCTTCTTGAATGGCTAAATCAAGTTTAAGGCGTTCTGAAATCAAGGTGTCGACCTTTTCTTGCAATGGGGTCAAAGAAATGGTGGGCACCAAAGTTACCATGTCTCGCGGAATCATGCCGTGAAATTCTCGTTCGCCGGTGCCTGCGGCTAAAAGTGATTGGTATACTCCTATGGATCGACTTAAAGCATCGCGTTTGGCTATGGCCTCCATAAGATTCATGCCATTTGCTAAAGTCGTGGCAGTGTTGGTTTGGTTAATTTTCACTACCATTTATTCCCATCTGCTTAATGCCGTTTCGATATCCTTCAGCAACTGTTCAACAGATTCCGTTGGATTTCGGCCTTCGATGACCATGAGGGCCTTGCGTGCTCTGGTGGTTAGTGCAGCCAGGCGATCTTGAAGAGATTTACGTTCGGCCAGTGCCTCTGCCAATTTCATGAAACCCTTCCTTTCGAGACGATGTAAATATTTAACTTACCATTGCTGAGAGAACTCTATTATACAATCTCGGAATTAAGTGAAAAGATAAATAAAAAAATTAAAAGAAAAAATTTAACCGTACCATCTAAGCCATAGGTTGGAATACGCAATACCCTTAAAATGCCGACAGTGTCGCTGCCGTAGTCAAGGTTCCGTCTGGCTTTTGTAACATACATGATCGATTAAGTCAGATCACAGGGATGAAAACTCAAAATAAACACCGTAATGCACGTTCTGGCGGCGTACACTGACACTCCATACATCAGATGACCGCCTTGTCTCCCTCCGAAGAAGAGATCCAACGTGACTTATCTGGGGATGTATGTTTTTTACTGATAATTTACGTTGTCATTTATACGAAATCATCATGGATTAGAACTAGAGCGTTCCAAATGCATGTGTCGACAGCCCGTCAGCATCGCTAAGCTTGGCGTCCGTACGACAACAAAGGCCGACTGAATATCTTGCATGAGAATATTCTAGTACGGTCGAGCGGCGGGAACAAGGGTTCGGGCCTAACAATCGGTAAGGAAATTACCATGGACAGGCATGCGAAAGGCGATTAAGATCAGGATGTCGGTGCCTCAGCGCCGTGCCGGAATGATTTCCCAAGAAGATTGAAAATCTTGGTTCCCGGTTCATCATGGAACCATCCAGGGAATGGTAAAGGAGGGCACCCGGTCCCTTTCTTCGCTAAATTCTCCCGGATCGCAGTATTCCTTGCCACCCATTGGATCTCTGGTGCGGCACAAGGGACAATCGACTATCTATCTTCGCATTTCCACGGGGGGCTTTCTGTGGATTCTTTCAGTGGCAATCTTTAATGCCGTCGACTACCATTGGCCACATGTCGACACGGTTCCAGATAATATCTTAGTCAATGCCGGGTCCCCCAAAACCTTGGTGCGTGTTGCGGGGTCACCAACACCGTATGCTCTTCTCAATGCTACTTTGCACATCATTCTCTCGTGGTCCGACTTTCAAAACTGGGGGTTCTCCGCGAACGCAATTCAGCCTGTGCACTATTTGCCGTTTCCATCGATCTTTGCCGTCCAACCTTTTTCGAGGGATGGGAAGGGTCTCATAAACAGTGGTTTATGAGACAAAGTTTGCATCCTGCCTGGATGGACGCAGAAGACGAACTTGAAAGTGGCGCGATCTCCACGGACACCGGAGACTCGGCGCATGCCGTGGCCAGTCAATTACACCGAAGATGGCTGTCCGTATTCAATTGACAACGGCAAATCGTGATCGTAAACAACAGCGGCCCCGAGAATGCTGTTCCCCTCTTTTGTCTCGATGAATTAGGCATATTTTCGGGATTCCCTGCGACTCGACTAAGGAGAGATGTGGTTTCAACTGGTCCGTTACTTTGCGATCCATGTGCCTTTCAATAATGTCAACCCATTGTCCGGATTGCGTACGAATGTATTCCAACCACGTTGGTGCGACGAGTTCTGTGCCGGGGTCCCAAACACATGGAGACATCCCCTTTGTAGAAGCATGCGGTTGACTCATTAGTGTCCCTATGTCAAAATCACTGATGATGGTATTCGGCACGACGGGGTCGTAAGAAATTTTAATGGTGAGGGATGGTGGTAGGTTTCTTAGTAGTTTCGGTCGAAACTTTTCCGATAACGCCCGATACGCACGTATTTCTCGAAGATAACCTGTTTTTCCGCCGAATGCCTTTCGAACAAATCGTTCGCTTCCCCGAGCAAGTAGCTTTACGTTATTGCCGGTCCATGGACTAGACAGATTAGAAATTATTCGTTCGTGCATCCTAGCACCAGCCTTTCTGCGGTTAATTTACCACTGATTCGAGGTGTAGGAATGCAAACACCGATGTTTGACCTTTATGGCCAAGGGAACCCTGCCCTCATTATGTTGCATGGCGCCCGTAGCTCACACCGAGCATGGGAGCCGTTGGTCCAACCACTTCAACGTTATTCTATTACATGGCTGGCATTGGACTTGTTTGGGCACGGAAAATCCCCTCCGTTAGATAATATCGAGGATTCACTCGCAATGGCTGCCAGCTTATTAACCTGGCTAAAACACCGAATGACAGCACCCGTCATTCTTGTCGGCCATTCTAGGGGTGGTAGGTTTGCTTTAGAAATGGCGACCTTGCTCCCAAAGTCCCCGAGACTCGTTAGGGGACTCATCTTAATCAGTCCTTCCGGACAGCCCAAGGGATTCAATCCGAAAAGTCTGCGATCTCTACCAAGGTTGCAGCGGGCCTATGCTGACAACGGCAGTACCCTAACACCGTATGATGAGGAGCGCTATCAGGAGGACACATTTCTGGCCAGGCGATTTGAAGCCCACTTTGATAAACTTGACGACCGGAACCCGCTTGGTGTTTTGCCGCGGTTACATAAAGTTCTAGTACCAGTGCACTTGATATGGGGCGAGTCCGATCAGATTGTTGATCCAACTTGGGCCGGTGTGCTGAGAAGAAAAATTCCTTGCCGTACACGACTGATTGTTGTGCCGAACGCCGCGCACATGGTTATGCAAGAACAGCCGGCTGTTGTTACAGCTATTATCCGACAATGTTATGGACAACTTCTACAATCAAATCGGACCCAATGCAATCAACAACGCCGTAGTGTCGATCACACCAAACTTTAGGAAAACGGCCGAGATACGATGGGGCTTTGTTAGGTGAATGGTTGCATTGGTGGCAGGCGAAAAATCGTGCCGGGTTGTTGAATTCAGAGATTTACGCGGGTTGGAGGGTGATCGTCCGGCTTGGGTGCCGTCGGTCCCTTGCTGTCTTTCCCTGCACAGTAAACGACGCCGTTCCTGTCACCGTAGGGGATCCGCTGATGGTACTTTCCGACGGCAGAGTTGCGTTAAACACCGGGGCCTTCCTCCAACCCGACCACGAGCCCGCGCAGCCGCAATTGCTGCATCACTTGAATCAGGCGAGCTAAAGAACGTCCTAGCCGGTCTAAGCGCCAGACCACCAGCACATCGCCCGGGCGGACATAGCTCAAAGCCTGGGAAAGGCCCGGGTGTTCGGTTGTGCTGCCAGACAGCGTGTCATGAAAGATTCGCTCACATCCGGATTGCCGCAACGCATCATCTTGCAACGCCAGGGTTTGATCGGCGGTGGACACCCGGGCATAACCGATCAGCATGCCAGTATCCTTTCTCGTTGGTCGCATCGTCGTATTTTTTCTCTTATGGCTTCTCTCTGGCCTCTCACTTAGGGGGAGCATCTGGTTGCATTGTTGCAACATGATTTTTGGCGTGGTAGCGTCCAGGAGTATGACACTGAAAGGGTGTTGCAGAAACGACCGTTTGTGCAACACCTTATGGGACGTCGAAGTAAATATGATGTTTTAGGGGCACAGAAATTTCGGGATGCGAACAATAGTTCTAATGTACAAGAGAATCCACCGAGAAGGATTCAGTCTCTAATTTTTTAGAAAAGACTGTTTTAATGGATATTTATCGTATAATCGTAAGCATTATGAGATGTCGCAACAGTTTCTTATGACGCAATGACGAAAGGAGAGGTGGGCATGGATACCGGGCAATGCGTGCACTGTGGCCTTTGCTTATCTTCCTGTCCTACCTATGTAACAACCGGTTTGGAATCCGAGTCACCCCGAGGCCGTGTTTTTCTTTTAGAACGCATCTACGAGGATCCGTCCTTGCTTAACAGACATGCTGCCAAAGCCTTGGATGATTGTTTGGATTGCCGAGCTTGTGAAGCAGCATGCCCCGCACATGTGCCGACCGGTCATTTAATCGAAGCATGGCGTGCGCAAACGGCCAAATCTGAATTTCCGGAACTTCAACCTGAATCCTTTGGGATTTTTCGGAAGGTATCCCGCCCCTTGCAATGGTTTTTCGGATCGCCCCGAGGCCTTAAATGGTTTCAGCGTTTGGTGCGCTTAAGCAAAAAACCCACTATGGGTTCATGGCTGACTCGGATAAAGTGGATGCCCGCGAGAGTGGAGGGGATGGCTTTGGGCTTGCCTAACACCATTCCCAAGCGACTAAGCCGATTCTATCGCCCTAAAGGGGGAAGCGAGTTCGCTCAGCAGGTCATGCTCTTCGTGGGCTGTGTGATGGACACGGTTTATGCAGATACCAATCGACATACGGTTGATTTGCTGTCACTGGGTCAAGTTCAGACCGTCATACCGAAAAATCAACGCTGCTGTGGGGCGCTTCACATACATGGCGGTCAGCCTGAGGTGGCGAGGCAATGGGCCAGGGAAAACATTGATGCCTTCGAATCCTCGGGTGCATCTCGCATAATTGTAACCGCAGCCGGATGCAGTGCCATGTTAAAGGAATATAGGGATCTGTTCGATCTTGATGATCCGTTTAGAGAGCGGGCGGAACGTTTTCAGAATGCTGTCATAGATGTCACGGCATTGCTTCCGGACTTGCCGCTGCCGGATATTGAAAAACCGAAGCAACAGGTGATGGTTTCTGTTCATGACCCTTGCCATTTAGCACATGCGCAAGGGATTAAACCAGAAATTCGGCAGATTTTGGATAAAACCGGTTATTCGATCTGTGAAATGACCGATTCTGATCGATGTTGCGGTGCGGCCGGCATTTATAATTTGACGCATCCAGAAATGGCTCAAGAGTTGTTGGCGCGTAAAGTGAGCACGGTTCCGCAACAAGCTCAGTGGGTCGCGGCCGCCAATCCCGGTTGCTTGCTCCACATTCAATCGGGACTTAAGGAACAGTCGCGGACACCCCGGGCCATCCATCCGGTTGACTTGGTGTGGATGGCCTATCAAGCTCACGGTTTCTGGTCTGATTAACGGTGCATATTTCGATACGAAGATTATGCAATGGGAAACGGGCAATGGATCATTCTTATTGGCATTGGGATTGCTAAACGGGCCTGCTTGGCAACGGAAAATGTATAGGAGGAGCAAGTTCCCATGAGTCTGCCTGCAAGCATTTCCGCAAGGGAACAGACACTTTTGGATCTGTTTCGCCGAGTCGAACACCAAGGAGCGAAACTGAAAATTCAGGGCTTGGGTCATCGACTGTCGACAAAGAAATCCGATGAGATTTGTTGTCAGACATATTCTTTGGCGCCATGGGATGCTCTTTTGTCCTACCATCCTGCCGATTTGGTGGTGAGTGTCGAAGCGGGGATGAGTGTCAGTGTTCTCAACAGCATACTCCGGGAACACGATCAATGGATTCCCCTCACCGTGGCCGATGGTCAAGATGATTCAATTGGCGGCGCTTTATCGGCTGGGGTAGATGGAATTTGGCGAGGAGCCTATGGTCCTTTTCGGGACAGAGTCCTGGGAGTTGTTGTAGCGACTCCGGGATTTGGTGTGATTCGCACAGGGGGAGCCGTCGTTAAGAATGTGGCCGGTTACAATCTACCCCGTCTGTTCCTGGGATCCCGGGGTACTTTAGGCGTCATGACTCAAGTGACACTCAAAGTCAGTCCACTTTTCCCTGAACAACAAAGCTGGATGTGGACAGACGGCATGGACCGTCTGATTGCCAGAGCACGGCAACTTATATCGCAAGCGCGGCCTTGGGCCGCACTATTGCTGGTGCAAGATCAAAATCAGGGACAAGATCCTGGCCGACT
>JAKACM010000161.1 GCA_021821465.1 Bacillota bacterium | reverse complement strand
CTCCGACTCTGTGTCGGTGCCTGAGGCTCGCGGTGTGGACCCGTTCCCATCCCGCACACGGTCGTCCCCCCGTGAGCCCCTGGTGGTACTGGATTCGTCGGGATCCGGGAGGCCCAGGTGTGCCGACAATGATTTTTTGCTCCTCAGATGTGACTGAGGAGTTTTTTTCTTAAGGAGAATAGCAGAATTATGAGGTGAGAAGGGTGAGAACCGTCAATGGCCACAGTGAGCTTTTGGGGAGGAGTAGGAATTACAGGGTCCAGTAAAGTGCTCATTGAGGACCATGGCTGGCGAATTCTATTGGATTTGGGGTTAGATCGTCCGCACACACAATTCTATCATCATCCCGTCAGACCCCGGGAAGGCAACGAATTGCATGATCGCTTGAAAGTCGGGGATGCTCCTTGGATTCCCCGATTGTTCCGAAACACCGCCGTAATGGGTACAGGCTTAGAAGGGGGAAGCGACGGGAAAACTGCCGTATTTATCACACATTCGCATGTGGACCACATTGGATTAGTGGGATGGGTTGACCCCTCGGTTCCCATTTTCGCAGCCCCCGAGACCGTGAAAATTCGTCACGCTTTAACGGCAAGTGGAAGAGCTCACCAAACCGATCCCACTTTTGAACTGATTTTCGCAGAAAAAGTTATGTTGGAGGGGCAGGAACCACAAATCATCACCATGAATGAACAGGACTCTTTGCAATTTGGTCCCTTTAACGTTACCAGATATCGTATTGATCACGATGTTCCGGGTGCATCAGGGTATATTGTGGAAACCGATCAAGGACGGGTGGCTTATACCGGAGATATTCGCTTGCATGGCCGGCATCCGGAGTGGGTGAGGGCATTTGCTGAGGCAGCGGCCGGATCCGAAGTTTTGGTCATTGAAGGAACAACCTTGGGGACTAAGTCACGGGAAACAGAACACCCTGCCACCGAAATGCAGCTGGATCAGACTTTCGCCACCGTTTTGACACGTACCCAAGGGCTCATTCTTATGACTTTGAGGCCACGCAATATAGAGCGAATCGAATCCTTTGTCGAGATTGCCAAGACGTTTGGACGGCAAATATTATGGTCAAAAGAATTTGCGACCTTTCTCTCGGCCTACGGATTGCATGTCGAGACCATAGATTTCGGTATGCGGCAAATTCATGACATCCAATCGAGGCCCGCTGGGTACATTGTGCAAATGGGATCAAAGGAAATTCCTTGGATAATGGACTTGCCCCTCGGGCCAACGAGTGTGTTTATCCATGCAGACGGCGATCCCAGGCTTAGCTCACCAGCCGGGCGATCGTTGCAAGCATGGCTTCAACGTTATCATGTGGGATTACGAACATTGGGAACCACAGGGCATGCCAGTCCCGATGCCATTCACCGGATAGTGGATTGGATCAAACCCCAGGTGGTGTATCCTCTTCACACCCACGCTCCGGAACTTTTACAGCCAAATCCTCCTACCATTCGCGTTATTCCCGACTACGGGCGCAGATATCCGCTGGGTTAAGACTAAAGAGAGGACCTAAAGAGGCCTTCTCTTTGTCTTCCGGATTATAGTTAATGCATCTCTGTTATGATATTTATGACGACAACACTAATCATGAACACCACATAAAGTCGTAGTCCCCATATGGTAATTTTCAGCAGGGGAGATAAGGGTAAACGCCCCAGTTTTTCAATGTGTTCACGCGTGCGAATATGATCCTGCAGGATCTCATCTACCGAGTATGAAGGCGACCTTTCGGGGGCCATAACGTGATGCATGGGATTTTCCCTCCTTATTTATCAATAGAGTTTTGGAATCAGAGCCAGTTGGGGAAGATGACGGAAATCGCAAAAGCCATTCCCGCCAAAGAAACAAATATGCCTACGATTAATCCCAGAAAATTGAGCCACCATGTACTTTTCAGAGAACCCATTATTTGCCTGTCGTTCGCAAGAATCAACAAGAATCCAATGGCGGGTGGCATCGTCAACACCGCGATGACGTTGACGACAATCACGACCGTTTCCAAGGGGAATTGGGGAACCAGTACCAAGAGACCGGCGATGGCCGCTACCCCCAGGAGAATCAGGTAAAAATCTTTGGCTTCGCTGAAAGAACCATTGAGACTATGGATGCGATGAGCCACTTCACCGAATGCGTAAGCCGATGACGTGGAGATGGTTGCCGCGGCTACCAGACCGGCTTCCAAGACACCTAACGCGAAGAGCATACTGCCGAAATGCCCGACATAAGGCACCAAAGCTTGCGCAAATTGAGCGGCACCGAATTGTCTGGCATCCATATGATGAAGAAACAAGGGGCTCGTGGCAATAATGCATGCTGCGGCGGCTGCGGCTGCCAGTGTTGCTCCGATTGCCGTGTCGATTCGTCCATGGCGAACATCACCCACCGTCAGACCTTTGTCACTTACCGCTCCTTGTTGAAAAAACAACATCCAAGGAGTAATGGTGGCTCCTATATCCGCCAATAAAATCACCAAGGTTTTTGAGTTCATGCCGCCGGACAAAGGACTCCAAGTCAGAAAAGCGTGAGCTAATCGCGAAGTATCGGGATGAGTCATGATAGCGACCGGAATGAAAACTAAGTTGAAGAGAGCCATTGATAGGACCACACGCTCCCATGACCAATATCGGCGTACTAATACCGCTGTGCTGACCACAGCCAAACCCGCCATAACAGCAACCCAAGGGGGAATCCCAAAGTACCCAGAGCCGGCAACGATTCCCACAAATTCGGTAACCAGAGTCAAAAAGTTCGTTACCAAAAGATCAATCATGGCGAAATTGCCCCACAACGGGCCAAAACGGCGATAGATTAACTCCGCGTGTCCGCTGTGAGTCGCTGCTCCGAGACGTACCGTAATTTCTTGTGCAATGAAGGCCATGACGAATGTCAACACCACAAACGGGAGGAAAAATCCGATGCCGAACCGAGAACCTGTGGCGGCGTATGACAGCATGCTGGGAGCATCATTCTCACCGAGCATCACCAGAATACCCGGACCCGCCAACAGCCAAAGGAGACGCCCCGGGTGATGATGGAGGCGGGCCTGACTCACGGCCAAACGGTCGACCGCCCGATTTATCTGTTCATGGGATGGTGTTTTGGAGGAGTTCTTCGGAGTCATACAGGCATCACCTCAAGTTTCTTAGGAGTCGTTGTCTTTGTTAGCCTTAGGCAATATCACACTATGGCCGCGAACAATGAATGGTGAAAGCTTTGCAGATTTTCTGGTTCTAGGAAGTGTTGCCGAGATTTTGGGTATGGTATGATGTGCGTACGAAAAGGAAAATGGTACGGCCTTGACAAAGCTGTTATACTACAAATAAAGAGCAAAAAAAGACAAAGTCAATCAGGAGGTGGACTTGCTGCAATGGCGAGTATCAGTGACGCGATTGAAGCCTATATTCACCGCCTGCTGGCAAACTCGGACGATGGAGTAATCGAAATTCAGAGGGCCGATTTAGCAGGACGCTTCGACTGTGTTCCTTCCCAAATCACCTATGTGCTCATGACCAGGTTTACACCGGAGCGGGGTTATTTGGTGGAAGGCCGGCGCGGAGGCGGCGGCGGCATTAAGGTTCTTCAACTCATCACGGAATATGCGGAAATCATTGAGGCACTCCAAGGGTTGGAAAGCATTGACCAAAATCGAGCCTTGAGCATCATTGAACGTCTCTATGAAGCTCAACATATTACCGATAGGGAGCGAACCTTATTATCGGTGGTTATGCGCAGGGATGTTTTAAATATTGGCCTTCCGGAGCGGGACCATCTGAGAGCCAGGATTCTTCAGGCGATGTTGACCATGTTATTACGTCCAAAGGAGGCAGATTAGCTATGGAGAACCATTCCGACCCCCGTCAAGACCGCGTCAGGCTCTGTCAGCGCTGTGAAAACCGGCCGGCATCCGTACATGTAAGCACGGTCGTCAATGGTGAAAAATTTGACCGTTTTTTATGTGAAGAATGTGCCCGTGAGGAAGGCGCTTATCATTTCATGCTGATTCCACAATTTACTATACAGCATGTGTTGGGCGGTTTGATTGGAGCCACGTCCGCGGGTCAGCGCAGGCAGGCCGTTGTTGACAAATCGTGTCCTGTTTGCGGCTATTCCTATCAACAGTTTGCTGAAACGGGCCGATTGGGCTGTGATCATTGCTATGACGCTTTTCATGAAGAATTGGAACCTTTGGTGAAGCGATTGCATGGAAGCGTCGAGCATCATGGCAAGGTGCCAAAAAGATCCGGGCAGACTATTCTGCATCAGCGTACACTTGACGAATTAAGGAACAAAATGCAAGAGGCCATCTCCAAAGAAGCCTTTGAGGAAGCGGCAAAATGGAGGGACGAAATTAGGGCCCTCGAAGGACAACAAAGCGGGAGGTCACAATGATTCAACCGGGTAGTGCATGGATGCAGGGCAAAGGACCCGATGCCGATATTGTTCTGTCAAGTCGAATCCGGTTGGCGCGCAATCTTAAGAACACCGTCTTTCCCAATCGCTTGACCGATGACAGGGCTGTAGAGATGTTAAACATGATAGCAGGGACCGTCAGCGATTTGGAGGGGGAGTGGAATATCCGCTTTGAAAAATTGGACAATCTTTCGCCCATTCAACGCCAAGTTCTCGTGGAAAAGCATTTGATCAGCCCCGCACTCATCGAAGAACCTGTAAAGTATAAAGCAGCGGCAGTTGATGAACAGGAAAGTATTAGTATTATGGTAAATGAGGAAGATCATTTGCGCATCCAGATCTTGCTCTCAGGCTTGCAATTGCAGGAAACATGGACGATAGCCAATCAATTGGATGATGCATTGGAAGAGCATTTGGATTACGCGTACGACAATCATTCGGGGTATCTCACGGCCTGTCCTACAAACATTGGGACGGCGATGCGCGCTTCGGTAATGGTGCATTTACCGGCCCTTGTTTTGACCCGCCAAGCGTCTCAGGTATTTACGACATTGGCTCAAATTGGCATGGTGGTACGCGGTCTTTATGGGGAAGGGTCGGATGCGGTGGGGAATATCTTTCAAATTTCCAATCAGGTTTCCCTTGGCCTCAGTGAAGAGGAATTCATTCACAACCTCGCCACTGTAACGCAACAAATCGTTGGCCGAGAACGCCATGCCCGACGGCATCTTCAAAACAATGCCGGGATTGTTTTGATTGACCGGGTTGAGCGGGCTTGGGGCATATTGACACATGCTCGCATCATGTCATCGGAAGAAGCATTGCGCTTGTTATCTGAAGTGAAATTAGGACAAGATTTGGGTTTGTTGCCCGTGAGAAACAGTACTTTTACACAACTGACACTCTATACGCGTCCCGGATTTCTGCAAGCACAGGCCGGTCATGAATTGCAGGCCGCAGAAAGGGATCAAATGCGAGCTCAGTTTTTACGGGAGAAATTACATGAGAACCCCGAGACTTGATGTATTCAATGTGCAAACGAAGAAAAAAGAAGAGAGCCGGAAAGAATAGATCTTGTGTGAGGAAGGAGAATCGCCATGTTTGGACAATTTACCGAAAAAGCCCGCCGAGTTGTCATCCATGCCCAGGATGAGGCCAGGCGAATGGGCCATAATTTCGTGGGCACGGAACATTTGCTCTTAGGATTGATCCGGGAAACCAATTCTTTGCCCGCAAAAGTGCTTCAGTCCATCGGATTGGATCTGGAAACGGTCCGAGCCGAGGTTTTGAAAGCTACGGGCAGAGGGCCCGCTATCGGACCTAATGAAGAGGTGACCTTTACACCCCGTGCCAAAAAGGTGGTGTTGGAGTTGGCCGGTCAGGAGGCCCGGGCGTTGAACCAGAACTATATCGGCCCGGAACACTTATTGCTGGGATTGATCCGAGAAGGGGAGGGCGTGGCCGCGCAGGTTCTATTGGCGGCAGGAGCCGATTTGAATAAAGTGCGACATCAGTTATTACATAACCAGGCAGGCGGACAGGTGAGCCCGGGGGCGGCAGAGCAGCCGCAATCGGTGAATACGCCGACTCTGGACCTTTATGGGCGGGATTTAACCCAAATGGCCCGAGAAGGGAAACTCGATCCGGTCATCGGACGTGACAAAGAAGCGGAACGAGTCATTCAGATTCTCAGTCGTCGGACCAAGAATAATCCGGTCTTGATTGGAGAGCCGGGAGTCGGGAAAACTGCCGTGGTTGAAGGTCTTGCGGAGCGCATTGTCGAAAGTAAAGTTCCGGAAACACTGAAAGACCGCAGGGTAGTGGCCCTTGATCTGGGAGCCATGTTGGCAGGATCAAAATACCGGGGAGAATTTGAAGACCGGCTCAAAAGAGCGATGAACGAAATTCGGGAAGCCAAAAACGTGATTTTGTTTATCGATGAGATGCACACGATTGTGGGCGCGGGGGCTGCCGAAGGCGCTATTGATGCCGCCAATATCCTGAAACCGGCGTTGGCTCGGGGGGAGTTGCAGGCCATCGGTGCGACCACACTCGATGAATACCGCAAATATGTGGAACGAGATCCGGCTCTGGAACGCCGTTTTCAACCGATCATGGTGGAGGAGCCTTCCAGCGATGAAGCACTGCAAATTCTCAAGGGACTGCGTGATCGCTATGAGGCGCATCATCGCGTCAATATCACCGATGAGGCTCTGGACGCAGCGGTGCGTTTATCCGATCGCTATGTATCGGACCGATTCTTGCCCGACAAAGCCATTGATTTAATTGACGAAGCGGCATCTCGCGTCAGACTGAAAAGTTATGTGGCTCCGCCGGATTTAAAGAATCTTGCCGAGAAATTGGAGGAAGTGCGCAAGGAAAAAGAGGCGGCGGTTCAAGCCCAAGAATTTGAAAAAGCCGCCCAGATGCGCGATGAGGAACAGAAACTAAAGGAAGAACTCGATCGCCAAACTCAAGAATGGCATAATCGCCAAGGTAAAGAAGCGATCAATGTGACCCCTGAGGATATTGCCCACATTGTGTCATCGTGGACGGGAATTCCCGTGGAAAAGTTGAAAGGCGAAGAATCGGAACGTTTGTTGAAACTTGAAGACGAATTGCATGATCGGGTTGTGGGCCAAGATGAGGCAGTACGGGCGGTGAGTCGTGCGATACGCCGGGCCCGAGCCGGGTTGAAGAATCCCAAACGTCCCATCGGCTCATTTTTGTTTCTCGGTCCCACCGGAGTCGGAAAATCCGAATTGGCCAAGGCCTTGGCTTCGTCTCTATTTGGAGATGAGGAGGCCATGGTGACCATCGACATGTCCGAGTACATGGAACGTCATGCTGTTTCCAGACTGATGGGAGCACCTCCCGGCTATGTGGGTTACGAGGAAGGGGGACAACTGACCGAAGCGGTGCGCCGTCATCCTTATTCCGTTGTGCTGCTGGATGAAATTGAAAAAGCTCATCCGGAGGTGTTCAATATTTTGTTGCAGGTATTGGAAGAAGGCCGGCTTACGGAAGCTAAAGGGCGTACCGTGGATTTTCGCAACACCGTCATTATCATGACATCCAACGTCGGTGCCGATCTGATAAAACGTCAAACCACCATCGGTTTCCGCCGGGATACGGATGAAAGCCATTACACCGAAATGAAGGATCGCTTAATGGATGAAGTGAAGCACACATTTCGTCCCGAATTTATCAACCGTGTTGATGAGATCATTGTCTTCCACGAACTGTCGGCCGA
>JAKACM010000160.1 GCA_021821465.1 Bacillota bacterium | reverse complement strand
CACGTAAATCCGGATTAAACGATGCTGTGACGGAAATGGATTGGTGAAGGAAGACGCGCTATCTTAATCGACCCTACATGCTGGCTTCTTTGACGAAAGAGGAAGATGAACAACGCTTTCTGGCAGTGAAGCAAAAGCTTGGCGTATCGGATGTGACGATGAAGATTCTTTGGGCACGTGATATCCGCTCTTATGAGGACTTTAAACAACTGCAAGGCAGGGGAGAACTGTCTGATCCTTTTTTGCTCCCGGATATGGAAAAGGCGGTGGCACACCTTCAAGATTTTGGAAGCCGCAGACGGTCGATTAGAGTTTACGGGGATTATGATGCCGATGGTGTGAGTGCCACCGCGTTGATGTATCAAGGATTATTATGGGCAGGCTTTGAAAATGTCGATTATTACATCCCCAATCGCTTTGATGAAGGCTATGGACTCAATACCGATGCGGTGATACAGGCCGGTCATGACGGCATCGATCTGTTGATTACGGTAGATTGTGGATCGAGTTCGTTGGAAGCGGCAGAAATGGCCGACCGTTTGGGCATCAAACTGATCATTACCGATCATCATGGACTGCCCCCAAGGCTTCCCAAATCGGCGGCTATGGTCAACCCCGAACGGATGAAAAACCCTAATCGTCTTTCCGGTGCCGGTGTCGCCCTGCAGGTGCTGAGGGCATTGTTGCGGGAATCTTTGCCTCAGTGGGCCTACGGAGTCGCTGCTACTGGGACGGTGGCGGATGTCGTGCCTTTGACGGGAGATAACCGGCGTATTGTGCAACGGGGTCTGGAAGCCCTCAAATCGGGAAGTGTTCCGGGAGTGCAAGTGTTGCTCCAAGGACGTGTAAAGGAGCCTCAAGAACTAAAGGTTGACGACCTCGGATTTTACGTCGGGCCGCATCTTAATGCCGCCGGAAGAATGGAGGATGCTAAACCGGCCGTCCGGATGTTATTATCGTCTACAGCTCGGGAGGCCGAACCCTTCGTACGTATATTGCTGGAAAAAAACCTAATGCGTCGAAACTTAGAGCATGATATCTTAAACCAGGCGCTTGAACAAGTGAGTGAATATAGCCAAACCGAGTTACCGTCTTTTGTGGTGTTGGCTCAAGATAACTGGCATCATGGAGTAATCGGGATTGTGGCATCTCGAATACGGGAAATGCTAAAGCGCCCGGTGGCGGTCATCGGCTGGGAAAACGATGAAGGGAAAGGGTCTGCCCGTGGGGTCCCAGGGCTGAATTTGCTGGAACACCTCACGAAAAATCGTGATAAGTTTCTCAAGCTGGGAGGGCACCGGGGGGCTTGCGGTTTTAGCCTCGTCAAGCAAGACGCTCATCAATTGTCCGTGACGCTTTCCCAAGCTTTGCCTCCCCAAGTGCGGGAAGAGCGATATACGGACAATACAGTTGACGCACGCATTAAAGCGGAGGACATAACTCCCGCCGTTTTGGATGAATTGCGAAGTCTGGAGCCGTTTGGCCACGGTTTTGAACGACCAAGATTTGCTGTGAGTGGAATCGCACAAGGATGGCGGACGATGGGACAAAACCAACAACATTTGAGTTTGACTCTTGGGGGCAGTCAATTGAGGGCCGTGGGTTTTAATCAAGGCCAACACGCATCCGGTATTGAATCGGGCCGCCATATCGAATTCATCGGCGAATTAATGCCGAATTTCTATCACGGACAAGAGAACTATCAATGGCGCATTGAGAAATTTGTGCAAAGCCGTCCGCAACGAAAGGATTGGCAACGGATAATCCGTTGGGAATTTCCTTCGGCCCAGATTGATGGTTCTATTGTGTATGTTGTGGACTCAACTTGTGATCAGCGCCAGTTAGCCCAAGAACTTAATGCGCTGTATTTTGATCGTCACTGGGATTACGGTATGAGAGCGGCACAGGAAGAGGCATTAAGACGCTCCAAGGGTGTGTCCATTGTAGTGAACCACTGGGGAGGATGGCCCACTTTGCATGGCTGGGCGCGTCATGTAATCTGGTTGACTGCTCCCTTAAGCCGGCAATATCTCGCGATGGCGGCCGCTATTTTGGATGAAGAGGGCATCATGTGGATCACCCCCAATGCTCATGAAATCGGTAGGCGGGTTTTACTTAAGGCCAAGAGATTGGCCCCCGAACGAGAAACTTTGGCCCATCTGTGGCGACAGAGTCAGTCGGGACGGAAGCCGCTTATTGTCGGACGGCGTATCTTTGAAGAGTTGGAGCTAGACCCTGGTCTCCAATCTCCCGCACGACGCCGACTTTCAGACAGTCCATCCTATCAACGGGCACATGAACTTCTGAATGAAATCCGATCGAGTTGGCAATATCCTTTGACCACGTGGATCGAGGATGTCTAAGCTTGGGCAACAAAATGCACACAATAAAGGGATTGTTTGAATTTGAGGAGGTTCTGTCACTGTGGACTGGGTCAAATGGCTGCGAGAAATTCCGGACTTTCCCCAACCAGGTATTTTATTCCGGGATGTTCTGCCGATAATGGCGCGTCCGAAGGCCTGGAAAGAAGTGTTGGACGAATTGGAAGGTCGGCTGAGGCCATTGGCTCCCAGCGCGATTTTGGCTCCGGAGGCCAGAGGATTTCTCATTGCCGCCCCCCTGGCAGATCGGCTAAATGTGGGGCTCGTGCCCGTGCGTAAGGCCGGAAAGTTGCCGGACCCTGTTATATCGGAATCATATTCGTTAGAATATGGAGAAAACGAACTCACTCTTGAATTGGATTCGAATTTGGCGACAAAACGTGTGATTATTGTGGACGATGTTTTGGCTACCGGTGGCACGGTAGCCGCCGTGGCGCGACTCGCAAGCAGAGCCTCGGCACAAGTCGTCGGTTTTGCCTTTTTGATTGAGCTGGTCGCTTTGCAGGGCCGTGCCCGGTTGAATTCCAGTACGGAAATTATAAGCTTATTGTCATTGTGAAGAAGCGCATAGGGGGTGTGAAACGTGGAGCAGGTCAGTATGGCTGAACGACTGGGATTTGCGGACGATTCTGCGGAAGCCGGGCAAATCACCGAAGCGATTGATTTTGCCCGGCGAGCCCATGCCGGCCAGAGCCGTGCCTCGGGTGACCCCTATATTGAACATCCGTTAGCTGTGGCCTCCATTTTGGCCGACTTGAAAATGGATGTTCCCACGATTGTGGCTGCACTGCTCCACGATGTCGTTGAGGATACACCCTATACCCTCGCCGATGTGGAGGAAAGTTTTGGCTCGGAGGTTGCACAACTGGTCGACGGGGTGACAAAGTTAGACCGCTTGGAAGTGCGAACGCGTGAAGAAGAACAAGCCGAAAACCTGCGCAAGATGCTGCTGGCCATGGCCAAAGATATCCGGGTCATTCTCATTAAGCTGGCCGACCGGCTGCATAATATGAGAACGCTTAAACATCTGGACGCCGACAGGGTTCAACGAATCGCTAAGGAAACAATGGAAATTTATGCTCCTTTGGCTCATCGTTTGGGGATTTACCGAATCAAGTGGGAACTGGAAGATTTAGCTTTTCAACATTTGCAGCCGGAAGCCTTTCAAACTATGAAGGAACTGGTTGCCAAAAAACGAAAAGAACGCGAAGCTGCAGTGGAAGCCGTAACTCAGGAATTAACCCGACGTCTGGATCAAATGGGTATGGTTGCCGAACTCTCCGGACGAGCCAAGCACTTGTACAGTATTTATCAGAAAATGTATAAACAAGGCAAGGACTTTTCCCAAATTTATGATTTGGTTGCGATTCGGGTAATGGTGGAAACAGTGAAAGATTGTTATGGGGTTCTCGGGCTGGTTCACAGTCTGTGGAAACCGGTTCCCGGAAGATTTAAAGATTATATCGCCATGCCAAAATCTAATTTGTACCAAAGTTTGCATACGACCGTTATGGGACCCGAAGGAGAACCTCTCGAAGTGCAGATCCGTACGTTCGAAATGCACCATACGGCAGAATACGGAATTGCGGCGCATTGGAGGTATAAAGAAGGCAGTAAAGAAGACCGGGAATTTGAGCAAAAACTCTCATGGTTAAGGCAACTTTTGGAATGGCAGCGAGATATGCGGGATGCCCGGGAATTCATGGATACGTTAAAAGTTGACCTATTCAGCGACGAAGTGTTTGTTTTTACCCCTAAAGGAGATGTTTTGGACTTGCCGGCGGGTTCCACTCCTATTGATTTTGCCTATCGGATTCATACCGATGTCGGCAATCATTGTGTGGGTGCAAAAATCAATGGGCGTATTGTTCCCTTGACTACGGCCATGGAGAATGGTGACATTGTTGAAGTTTTGGTCAATCGCAAAAGTGCGGGCCCTAGCGTCGACTGGCTCAACATCGTTCAAACCTCACAAGCGAAAAATCGGATTCGTCAGTGGATTCGAAAAGAACGCCGTCAAGAGCATTTGTTCAGAGGTCATGAAATTCTGGAACGCGAGTTGAAACGTGCCGCTTTGTCATTGCAAAATGAACGGCTTCAGGAATTGGTGAAGAAAGTGGGATATGGTACAGTAGACGAGTTGGCTGTCGGCATAAGTGACGGGATGATTAATCCGGTTCAGGCAGTGAACCGGATTAAAGACGAGCTGACCAAAGAAATTGAACCGGTGATAACGCCGATCATACCTCCTAAACACCCGGTGAGATCCAATGTAGGCTCCGCACAGAGTGGACAACAGATTCTAGTGCGTGGCCAATCACGTTTGCTGACTCGTTTAGCCAGGTGCTGTCAACCTGTGCCGGGGGATCCGATTATCGGTTATCTTACCCGCGGGCGAGGAGTTTCGGTTCACCGCTTGGGCTGCCCCAATGAGAAAGAATTGAGTAAGGACCCTGAACGGCTTATTGAGGTGAGTTGGGATATTCAAGAGGCGGAACTGGCCCCGCATCCCGTTGAATTGGCGGTGTTTGCTTGGGACAGAGCGGGTCTTTTGGCCGATGTGGCCAATGTCGTGGCTGATGCCAATATTATATCCGCTAAAGCTCGAGGATTCAAAGACCGGACCGCCATTGTTAATGTGCGCCTGGAAGTGAAAAACTTGACTCAACTCACGAGAATTATCGGTCGACTCGAAGCGCTTCCTTTTGTCGAGAGGGTGGAGCGCGTGAGCCACGAGAAATCCTAATGCGCTCAGTCATTCAGCGTGTGAAACGCGCTTCGGTTTGTGTGGAGAATCGGGTGATTGCCAGCATAACCCAAGGACTGGTGGTTTTTTTGGGTGTGTGCCACGATGACGATTCCAGCCGGGTCCATTGGATGGCAGATAAGGTAACGTCCTTGAGAATTTTTCCGAATGAGCAAGGCAAGATGAATAAAAGTGTGTCCCAGGTGGCTGGCGGATTGCTGATTGTCTCCCAGTTTACGCTTTATGCTAATACAATCAAAGGGAGGCGGCCCAGTTTTACCGAGGCTGCGGTCAGGGAAACAGCCGAACCCCTCTACAATGAATTTGTGAATGCGTGCCGACAATCGATTTCTTTGGTGGAAACAGGTTGGTTTGGAAGAGACATGGACGTCACATTGGTTAACTGGGGTCCTGTGACGATATGGCTTGACAGCGATATGAGAAAGCCGAGTCATCACTCGGATTAGAAGGGAGTTTTTTTATAATATGCGTGCCGAATTTCAAAAGCCCCGGGGAACCCAAGATGTTCTGCCACCAATGTCCCAAAAAATGGAACACATGAGGCGAATTGCGCTCGACTGTGCCCAAAGATTTGGCTATTTCCTTGTTGAAACGCCGGTATTTGAGCAAACCCCGGTGTTTTTGCGAGTGGGAGAATCCACGGATATTGTTCAGCATGAACGATATTCCTTTACTGACAGTGGGGGCGTGAACTTGACCCTGCGTCCTGAGGGAACGGCTGCCGTTGCCCGAGCCTATGTTGAAAACGGTATGTATAATCAGCCTCAACCGGTGAGGATGTGTTATTATGGGCCAATGTTTCGACGAGAGCGCCCACAGGCTTTGCGTTACCGTCAGCACACCCAATTCGGCGCCGAATTATATGGATCGGTTTTGCCGGAAGCCGATGCTGAAGTAATTTTGTTAGCCTGTGCGGTGGTCGAGGAGGTTGGGCTTGCCGATCCGGTGATTCGAATGAATTCCATTGGATGTTCCATATGCCGGCCTCGTTATAGAGAGGCTCTTATCCGGTATTATAACCAACGGCAAGGGGAGTTGTGTCAGGATTGTCAATCGCGCCTGAAGAGCAATCCCTTGCGCTTGCTGGACTGCAAAATTGATGTGGACATTCGTGAAAATGCGCCGGATATCGAGGAGTTTTGGTGTGAGGATTGCAGCAGTCATTACAAGCAATTGGTAGATCTTTTGAGTTCGACCGGTAGGACAGTCGTTCGGGATCCTTTTTTAGTCAGAGGCTTGGACTATTATACCCGGACTGTCTTCGAAATAAGCCATCCCAGCATGGGCTCTCAGGCAGCCCTTTTCGGAGGAGGGCGGTATGATGGCTTGGCTACGACTTTGGACGGCCCCGAGTCTACGCCTGCCGTAGGCTTTGGCATGGGAATCGAACGTATGTTATCCGCCGTGGAAGAAAAATTCACCATCTCTTCCCAGATGCGAATCTACGTTGCGCACCTTCCGGGATTTGAGGGACGTTCCTTGGTGCTGGCGGAACAACTCCGGCGCGAAGGATTTGCTGCGGAGTCGGATCTCTTGGGGCGGAGTTTGAAGGCCCAATTGCGGGATGCCGGGCGGCGCTCTCAGGTTGTTGTGATTATCGGGGGCCAGGAGTGGGATAAGGGTGAAATCAGTGTAAAATGGCTGCAAGACGGGGTTCAAACGACAATAAAGCGTGAGCAGTTGGGCGATTGGCTTCGTGAGAAACGAGAAAACAGCTGAAAGATCAGTTCCGAGGGGGACCTATTGATATGTTGGGCCGTACACATTATGCCGCGGAGATTAGTGAGAGACTCGAAGGAGAAAAGGTGAGGGTAGCCGGATGGGTACACCGTCGCCGCGATCATGGCGGGGTGATATTTATTGATGTGCGGGATCGCACGGGCTTAGTACAGGTAGTCGCTGAACCTACTCACGACGAGAATTTCGGGAAACTCGATAAAGTACGTCAGGAATTTGTGATTGCCGTGGCAGGGGTAGTGAAAAAACGTCCGGAAGGCATGCAAAACTTGGAACTGCCTTCAGGTCAAATGGAGATTGAACCCGAAGAAATAGAGATTTTATCTGAAGCGAAGACCCCTCCTTTTATGCCGCAAGATGCCGAATCGGTTGAGGAGATGCTGCGGCTAAAATATCGGTATATTGATTTGCGGCGCACGGGGCTGTTACAAAACTTTGTGTTGCGGGATCGGGTTTTGATGGCTGTCCGTCGATTTTTTCATGATCATGGGTTTTTGGATGTGGAAACGCCGGCCTTGGCTCGATCCACTCCTGAAGGGGCTCGGGATTTCTTGGTTCCGAGTCGTCTGCAACCAGGTACTTTTTATGCTTTGCCGCAAAGTCCCCAAATTTTCAAGCAATTATTAATGGTGTCGGGTTTTGATCGCTATTATCAAATCGCCAAAGTGTTTCGGGACGAAGACCTGAGGGCAGATCGACAGCCGGAATTTACTCAAATTGATGTGGAAATGTCGTTTATGACCCAGGAACAAATTCTCAACATGATGGAGGCCATGGTTCATTTTGTTTTCCAAGACAGTATGGATGTGTCACTGGATCC
>JAKACM010000044.1 GCA_021821465.1 Bacillota bacterium | reverse complement strand
GCCGATGTACACCCGTGTTTCGTTCCAAGCCGGTTCGAGCCGACAGCGGTCATTCACCCAGCGGGGATTCGGTTGATCGACAGTCAGCACGGGCAAGTCCCAAACAGTTTGGGTAGTCATCGGGTGTCCTCCTCACTATGGCGCATAAATTATTTGTAACATAGTTGCGGGGAAATGACAAGCTCCCGAATAGCTAATGATACCCACATTCTTTCATTATAATTATCCACAGGTTATCAACATTTGTCCACAGGCTTATTTTTTACCCGCCACAGGAAATTTCTGCTAACATGGTACTATTTGGCCGATTTGGGAGCAGTGATCTTCACCATCTGGGGAAGTCTGAGACTACTGAAGAACGACCGTATCGTCACCATCCTGCACTTCAGATAGATGCCTATTCCCCAAGGCTTTGATCTCCACCTGGTGGAACCCCTCCTACATCATAAAGATTGATGACTGTTAAAACAGTTTTCATGCCGCATTTCGGCATTTCGTTAGAAGGATATTTTTCTGACGCATTGCCGCTCTGTCGCCGGAGTGTCCGCTAACGCCACATCGGCTTGCCAGACGGCATCGAGCAAGGACTGATTCGGTGGGTTGTGCCCCAAATCGCGAAGACCTTCAGCCAGCGCAGACGGGGGGGCCACTGCAGCCGTACATAGCGGCTGTGTTCCTGGCGTGTGAGCGAGGGCAGCCAGGTGGCAATGTCACGGGTCCATGCACTCAATACTAAGGGATCGATGCGTTGGGATTGCATGCCGGTACTCTACGCTTGCCAGTGTGCCGTCCACGGTGACGCGGGCTGTTGCTGACAGGCCCAGAGCCACTCGGGCATACAACCGGTCGGGCCATATAACAGCTAGCTTCTTCATGGGCTTTGACAAATTTGTCTCAGGAGTAATCCACATGGGATCCCATTCGAGATCTGATTCTATACATCCCCATGATGCTAGGACTGGGCTTCTAAATAGCTGCGAAGCTTATGGTAGTCGTGTCCCTCAGGGGACAAGCGCACGGCCATTTCGAAGATATCGGCAGCCGAAGCAGGTTGGCAACGGATCACAATTCCGGATATCTTCACGCTGCGATTCGGCAATTGCAGCGTGAAATCTATGCGTGAGTCCTCTTTGAAGGATATGGGAACTAGGCAACGAAGACCATCGACGGAGATGTCTTCGGTCTCGGTGGCGATTTTCTTCAGCTTCAAAGGTCCTTGCGGAATATAGACCGGAATACGCAATCGATAGCGGCGGTTGCGCCGGTTCTCTATGGCCTGAGGATCGCCCTGAGTGGAGGCGATAATGAGAGGGGATGGACCTTGATCGATACGTTCAATGACAGCCGCTTGCCTCCACAGGGTCGATTCCCACTGCCAATTCAGAAAAATTGTGGCCGCCTGGGGCGGAAGATGCATGTCTTCTTGTTGATTGAGAATTTCCAAGTAGACTAAGTCCTTGGAACGAAATTTTACGACCACAGATATGACTTGATCGTCATAGGAAAATTGAGAAATGTCATTAACAGCTAAAGCAATCATGATAATGTTCCCCCTGTGAGCGGAAATATGGGGCGCGTTTTCTTTTAAATTCCATACTACCCGAAAATGGGGGGCAATGGGGAAGGGATAGCAAAAAATCTCATGGCTTTTCCAGGATTATGGATCACCTGGACCTGTACCAATTGCGCTAATCCATTTATGAATTTGCGCAATTGGTGGTGCCAGGGATCAAAGCGTACACCACATTTCAGACAAGATTGCGATCATTATCCCTAAGAACATTTACTGTCTTCGGCAAATTCACTCGACGTTATCGCCAATGTTCTCTTCTAATTGATTAATTGACACTATTTCTTTCTATCACTCCTATCACGAATAACGACAATCAATATCCAGGTAGCCACACCAAAAATAAGTAACAGTTGCCAAAGTGGCATGTTCGTATAATCCTGCTACTAAAAACATAGACGAATGTCTCTATGCTAGAGTTTTCCTTTCAACGTGTCCCGCCTCGCCAAAAGCTCGCTACTACGGTGGATGTGTCACTCCCCAGGCGTCAATTCCGAGGTAGCCCTCCGTACACCTCTATCCCTCGTTAGGTGAGGACGATATAGTCCGTCGCTTGTTCGAGATTGATGGCCGCATTGAGATCGGGGTCGATAACTAACCCACAGGATTCACAGGTAAATATTCTCTCCGCCAGCGAGAACTGCACTTTCTTGGAGCCACAGCGGGAACACAATTTGCTGGAAGGATAAAACCGGGAGACTTGCCTGAGTTCCGTCCCCGCTGGCTGGCATGTGGACAACAATTTCACTGTGAAGTCATACAACCCCCGATCGCCTATCGCCTTGCTCAAGTGACGGTTCTTCATCATGCCCTTCACATTCAAGTCTCCTATCGTAACGTATGCTGGCTTGGTTTTCACCAGTTGACTCACGACCCAGGCACGATAGGCATTTCTCCTGTGGGTCAAGCGTTGGCAGAGTTTC
Organism: Bacillota bacterium; assembly: GCA_021821465.1. Classification (GTDB taxonomy): domain Bacteria; phylum Bacillota; class Sulfobacillia; order Sulfobacillales; family Sulfobacillaceae; genus Sulfobacillus. The sequence goes on along the minus strand of JAKACM010000044.1, from coordinate 32,514 downwards.
CGCACTCTGAGCACATTTTTGTCAATGTTTCTTCCACCCTTAGTAGCAGGTTTTTCACCTCTTTTCTTTTTGTTTTCGAGTTTTCTTGCTAAGGCACGTTGTTCGCGTTTGAGCTTCTCCTCCAGTTTATTAACGATGGCAAAGTTTTTGAGTTCATGTCTACCCCTTTGCCATGAGCTTGCGGTTGCCGCGATTGATGTGTTTCAGATCTGTCTACCGTGACGCTGACAAAGTAGCGGTTAGCCCTTTTGCGATGGCGTTCGATGGTCCAATCCGTCTTGTTATTCTTCCTTCTTTAATCCACGCATGGTCAGGATGGTTGGGGAGATAGTCATGGTTCAGCCACTTTGAGAACTCCATGCCACTCACAATGTTCGTCCTTGATCCCCTTAAATCAAAATGCCTTCCTTGGCCAAATGCCGGGTCAAGTCCGCGTTATTCGAGAAGACATGTCCATGCATACCCAGATCTTGGGCCACTATGACATTAGACGCCTTGTCGTCAATAAAAAGAATTTTCTCGGGCTCAAGAGCTATTTTGTAAAGCAGATGGTGAAAAATTCGTGGGTCAGGCTTGCGCATACGAACTCGATAGGAGTTAATCACAAATTCAAAGAGATCCCATACGCCAAAGTATTGAAGCCGTTCTTCAAGAAAGGAGTCCGAATTGGACAGCACCGCGATACGATAACGACTTCCGAGTCTTTGGGTCAGAGCCACTAAACGCTGATTCAGTTCGCGCGCTAACGAGAGGTCGCGAAAGAGGTTTTGGGCCGGTTCTCTGCCCGGGGTCAAGAGTGCGTCAACTTGGCTCATGAAGTCGTCCTGGCTTATCTGCCCTTCTTTATATGCATGGTAAGATGGCAACCGCTTGATTTCTTCCAACCAATCCTCGGAGAGGCGGTACTCTTTAAACACGCGATTACGCAATGTCTCGGACTTTTTAAAAAAAACGCCTCCCATGTCAAATACAATAGCTTCGATCACGATTGTCGTCTCTCCTCTCCCCCTAAGGAACACCCTATGCCGGGCATAGGGTGTTCAATGAAATCCGTTCCGAATGCCCACGCCCGAAACCACAACAACCATGACCGCTGCCACCATCAATGCATAGTAAGCCCATGCCATGCGGTCTTGGCGCGTTAGCCGACGAGCCCGGTAAGTGCCTCGCTTGGTCTGTACGTTGAAAGCCCGTGCGTCTGCGACCGTGGCCAGAATACTGACCTGCCCCAATGAACCGATAAGAAGAGGAACGGCCAACATCGGCATTAGCCGCAGCATGCGGTAAAAAAAGTCGGCCCATTGTTTGAAGTAATACCATTTTTGCGGCTTGGAGAAATCGTATCCGCGTACTTTAATGGCTTGCATAAGTGTGTTGAGACGCTCAAACATCTGCGGAAGATAGCGCAGTGCCACCGAAACCGAAAGCCCCACTCGCTGAGGCATACCGAATTTCCTTAAGGCCCATACAATGTCAGAGGGGGTGGTGGTCATGATGAGCAGCAATGAACTGAACACGGAGACCATCAGACGGCCTGTTTCTTGCAAACCATATTGAAGTCCGTACCAGGAAAGTCCAGGGGTGCCGGTCCACGATACCGTCCAGGGGAAGGCCACCAACAAATGGTGCGAACTGGTGTGGTATAGGCCTTGAGACCACACATTTGTCAAGGCCGGGACAATCGCCATCGTCAGCAAGAGCTTGACTCGCTGTCTCGAAGGTCTGAGCATAATCCAGGGAACGCATGTTAGGGCCAAAAGAAAGAAGACCCAGTCCCAATTGAGAAATATCGATAAAACACCGACCGTAACCGGATAAAGCACCTTTAATCGCGGGTCGATATCGTGCATAAACGTGTGGTGGGATTCATAGGACAGTAAAGTTTTCAATCCCCGGAGGCCGACCAACTTTAAAAATACAAAAGGCAGTATAGCGGGGATGCTCACCACCAGGAGATAGGCAATGAGAGTCCTGCCCGGCAGTGAGTTTGTCAGCAAAGTCCAAAGAGCATCAAGCATCCGCATAACCTCCCCTTGAAAAGTCGGCCCTTTCTGCACTCTTTCCCAAAACGCCCAGGAATTCGTGAATTGATAAGGCTGCATGCGAATGAGGGCGCCCAATTAAGCGGTTATGCAAATCCGCCACCGGAGGAGCCGTTAGATGACACTGCGCCAATATCTCGATTTGTGCGAACACTTCGGCGGGCGATCCATTTAAGACGATTTGCCCCTGGGGACTTAAGACGGCCACTCGATTCGCGTAACGCGCTACCGCGCGCATGTCGTGGCTAATCATTAACAGCGCCACGCCATACGTTTGCTGCAACCGTTGCAAGAAATCTAACACCCTTTGGGCGTGTCCTTCATCCTGGCCTGTGGTCGGTTCATCCAGAATCACTGCTTTGGGATTGGTCGCCAACAGTGAGGCAATCGCGAGACGTTGCCGCTGCCCATAACTAAGTTGAAACGGATTATTGGCCAACCGATGACGGAGATCGGCAAAACCAGCCAGTTCGTCCACACTACGTGTTTTCCTTAGGGGATCGTAGGGGCCGTATAGTTCCGTAAACCCGAGTTCGTGCTCGACAGTATCGCTAAACAACATCATGTCGGGCGATTGGTATAAATACCCCAGTTGACCGGCTTGCCCTTGGATGTTCCCGCGACGGATGGGGCGTCCGTCTAATCGCACCCTACCTTCCCATGGAGCATCAAAGCCCATCGCCAAGCCGGCCAGGGAGGTTTTGCCCGAGCCGTTGGACCCGAGCAATGCCACCCATTCTTCCGGATAGACCTCCAAAGAGACATTGTTTAAGACAGTTTTGTCGGCGTAGGACAAGTGCACTCCTTCCCACTCTAAGACGGGATTGCCGCAATAACGCTTGTTGGGTGAAACCGGCTCCGTATTCTGTCTGAGCGATTCACGGATCTTTGGGTATTGGGATAATACGTCTTCAACTTCGTTGACCGTGAGCGCCGTCTCGCCCGCGAAATAATCGGGCAAGGCATGGCTGAGTTGGACCATTTGTGGCACTGCGACATTCATTCTTCTCCAAACATGCTCCTCTTGGAATGCCTTATGCGGCTCGGCATCCAAGACGATGCGCCCTTCGTCCATGAGGATGACCCGATCGACCCAACCTACAACTTCGTCAACTTTATGCTCAATCAACACAACCGTCATGTGGTACTTTTGATTAAGTTGCCGGATAACCCCCAGTACCTCTTGTGTTCCCATGGGGTCTAGGTCGGCGGTGGGTTCATCCAACACCAATACCGAAGGCTGCATGGCCAGCGTGGCAGCAATGGCGACACGCTGGCGTTGGCCTCCGGACAAGGTATTGGTAGCTTGGGAGGTGAAGCTCTGTAATGCCGTCGCCCGGGAACTCGCTTCCACCCGACGGACAATTTCGTCGTGGGGCAAATTCAAGTTTTCCGGTCCGAACGCCACTTCGCTCTCCACGTCATATTGAAACAATTGACTTTCGGGATTTTGGAAGACCAACCCCACATGCTGACTCACTTCATGCAAGGGCAAGCCCGTCAGCCGCCGCGATCCTAAGTACACGGCCCCCTTCATACGCCCGGCTACACGCTCCGGCAGCAAACCAGCCATAGCATAGCCCAGAGTCGTTTTACCGCATCCGGATGGCCCGGCCAAGAGAACCACTTGTCCCGGCTCAATCTCCAGAGTGATGTTTCTAAGAGCAATATGTCTGCCAGTTACATATTCGAAACTGACATGGTCCACGACTAAATTGGTCATGCGTTTTCACCCGATTTGGATGTTTTGATGTGTGAAGCTTCAGATTTCTTGAAACTCACGACCATGGCAATCATGCCGAGGACGCCAAATACGATGGCGACACCCATCAAGTCCTGGGCGCGGGTGAACTCGGCTTTAAGCCCAAACACCCGCAGCAGCACGTGCTCTGCACCTTGTTCATAATGGGTCAGGTGCATAATTAGAGCGTCTAGGCCCATGAAAGCACCTAACCCAAACAAAAACCAGCCGAGAATGCGAATCCGCATACTGTGAAAATCCATCGGCACTTTGATTACCTCCTTTTTGTTAGCTGGGTTCCCCGCCAATGGAATTCCATTCGTCGTCTTTGATGCCCATCGTTCCACCTTGTGATCCCATGGGATCTTGACCGACCAGCATTTGCACCGATCGAGCTACTCGCACGGCCAAAGGCGCCGTGAGAGCCGCCTCCAAACCATTTCCCACGCCATTGCCGACCACATCCCACCAGAAGTGCAAGATGGTGTGGGTTACTCCGTTCAGAACCGGGTCCATGACCATCCCGCCAATGGGGGTATTCGGCACGGCACGGAAAAATCCCAGGACCAATCCGTCCCAGAAATACCGCTTGGGGTTGGAAAAAATCTGGCCCTTGATCCAGACAATGTACATGTCCCCCAACACACCCTGACTGAGCGAATTCATCCAATGAAGCGGGTTGACGCCATGATGGGAAAACATGATTTCCTGTAGCAAATCCTTGATAAAAATCATGCTGATCATGATGCCGGGCTTTCGCACCATGGCCACTCCCACCATGAGCAAGAACATGTAGGGCAAGTCATGAAACTGCAGAAAACTGAGCACAGGGCCGACAACAGGGATGGCATGGTCGAAAGGAGAGATAATCTGGTTGGCCAGCAGATCGTCCCAGACAAAAAGGAGGACTGCCATAATGCCAATGACCAAAAAGTCCTGGGTGCTCCAATGCTTATAAAATCCGAGTTTCTTGGGGCGTTGCCTAATGTACCAAAGCCCCCATATAAAGAATGCATAGACAAAGAAGTAAAGTCCTAAGGCGATGGGAAACGGGAACTGTACGCGCATAAAGAGAAAATCATGAAACATTGTTGTCCTCCTTTTTGTTCGTTACACAGAAAAAGGCCACCCGCGTTACAACTCATAGATTAAGATTCACCGCCGAATCAACCGACTTCAACGCTCGGTGCACACTGAGCTTGTGCGATATGACATTGGTAAAGGCGCTTTCAAGTGCAATTTGGACCTTGCTATAACCACTCACACCGGGATTTGACACCGTATAAGGAGAATTCAAGGCACTTATGGTGACAGGCAATGACGGATTCGCTTGCCACGTTTTCAGCGGGATATATTTCAAGGCTTGAGGGGTTACGGGCCCGTATCCGGTGTGCGATACGTAATACGCCTGTTGTTTTGGCGAGTCAAACCACTGGATAAAATTCCATTCCTTTAAAGTGGTGACTTTGGTATGGTGAGCAAACATGGCGAACTCTTGACCTCCCACCACGTTGCCCGTGTGAAGCGAGGTGCCCGAGGGCATCGAAAAGGCACCCAAGGGAATGTGGTTTTGTTGAGCCTCTTGAACAATGCGGTCATAAGTCGGGGACGTAGCGGTAATGGCGGCCGTAGTGCCCGCGGCCAGGTTGTTTTCGATCTTGGGATCGGTGGAAAGCTTCATTAGGCCTTGTGAAGCCAACTGGCGAAAGTAATCGAAGGTGCTTAGACCGGCTGGATTGTCGAATGCGTTCTTGACTTTGTGACTTGGCAAGACTCCCCCGTTGGAGAGGAACGCGCTTTCGATGACATCCGGATCCGGAGCCATCTCGAAAGGGACCTTGACGTAGTTTTTGACGCGGGTGAGATCTCGTAGAAATTCCGACCAGGTTTTAGGCGCCTGGGTAATTCCCGCTTTGGCGAAGACAGCCTTGTTATAAATGATGAGAGAGACTTTGACATTGCCGCCCATTCGGTAGCGGGTCCCGTTCTCAATGCCGGCATTCCAAACTGCGGGATAAAACTCAGATTGATTCACATTGTGGACGTATGGTGCCATAGACAAAATCATGCCCGGATTTACAAAAGTCTTGATAACGTCTTTGGGTATTTCTGCTACGGCGAGCAGTTTGCCGCCCCAGTACTTTGCCAGCAAACGTTGCTCGTCGAAGTGGCGCAGATCTATGCTTTCCGCTTGATAATTTCCGGTCAAGACACCAAAAGCCGTGCCCGCCGGAGAACTCCCTGCGTGGGGTTCGGAAACACGGAACGGCTCGTTTGCCGAAGTTGTGAAAACTCCGCAGCCTGACGCCACAACCATAACCGCACCAAAGGCGGCGATCCATCGAAGGCGCATGGCCTTTCCTCCTTGCCATTACATCTTTTCGGACTGGACTATGCAGTTCTCATTTGATTTGCTGTATCTTTTATGCCTGTGCCGTTGATCGGTGATGCCGTAAACAGTGCGCCTGTCCCCGGATGTCGGAACTGTTGGCAGTGCGGGATGTCACAATAAGGTACTGGACAGGGAGACTTGGATTGGCAACTTGTCTTGGGCCGCATGTGCGTCCTCCCTGTTCATTTGCAGTATGACGGTAGGTTCTTAGAGGGCCATTAGAACTCCGAGGAGATTCAATTAACATTTGCCGGGTGTCCCCTGCTTGTGATATTACGGCAGCACGTGAAAGCGCAAAGTTACGCGTGTCAAGCCGTTCTTCGAGGTTATATCGATCGTGCCATTTTGTGCGCGAATGAGCGATCTGGCCAATGACAACCCCAAACCGATGCCCGGAATATCCCGTGAATGGGTGCCACGATAGAATCGTCCAAAGATGTGGGGCATATCGGCCGGTGAAATTTCCCTGCCGTTGTTGGCGACAGTAATCCCAATAAATCCGGGAACATTGCCCGCTGGGAAAATGCCGATATATCCGCGAGATGAGTCGCAGTATTTCACTGCATTGTCCACAATTGTCCAAAAGGCGCGTCGTGCAAACTCCGGATGCACCAGAATTTGTATCTCACTGTCCCAGCCGGCAGCGGTTTCAAACGAAATGTGCGGAAATTCGGAGATAAACGCACGGGCATACTCGGCCACTTCCTGGACCAGATCCCAATAACGCATCGGCTTAAGGAGGTCCGGGGAGAAATTGGATGCCTGCTCCATAATGAGCAAGTCGGATACCAAACTTTTCATTTTGAAGGTGGTCGAGTCGATCGCCGTCAAAGCCGCCTTTCCTGGGGAAGACGTTAAACCATCACGCTGAAGAACATTCAGATTTCCTTGAATCACTGTCAACAATGTTCGCAGGTGATGTGTTACATCGGCCAGTTGTGCCTGTTCGCGCTTGTGCCGTTCTCGTAGGTCAAAGAGCAGTCGATTGATGAGAACCGACAAATCGTAAAATGCATCGTCGGGGCTTGGAATCGGCAACGGTTCCGTTGTTCCCGCATTAAGCATATGCTCCGCCGAGGAGATCATGGAATCGACGGGTTGTAATGTCTTTTGCAGCAATGCCCCAGCTGCGGCGCGAATGATCAAGGTTCCGGCAGCGGATCCGACAACCAAAAGGACCAGCAAAAAGGTTGCCAAGAAGTCGTAGCCATTCAAAGGAACATCAATAATGAAAGTTCGTTCTCTATGGGAAGTTGCAAATTGGTAAGAATTGAGTGTTTGTATAAATCCGTCCATGATGCGTTTCGGTGGGTCCGTTCTGGCATTGGGTGATTTCAAGACCACACGCCCGCCTTGTATCACCCATATATGAGATTCGTCGGGCTGGTTGTACGTGTGAAGAGCCTGGGACAACCCGGTTCCGTACAAGGTGCCGATGACGGCCAAAGTGTGTTGGGCATGGGAACGAATGTCGTGAAACATATGCCATAAGGCAATGCCCAGAGTGGTTAAGGAAAACATGATTAATGTTGTGGCGGCAACTCTGGTGATTTGACGTATAAAGACGTGAAAAGCACGAGAACCGCCCCCATGCGTCATTAACCATTCACCAACTTCAAAGTATAGCCAATTCCCCGCACGGTGGCGAGTTCGGCGCCCGTATCGTGCCACGGCACTTTTTGACGTAAATACCGAACATAAACATCGACTACAGTGGTTGAACCGCCAAAACCCCATCCCCATACGTGTTCGAGAATCATGTCACGTGTCAGAACAATTCCGAGATTTTCCATGAGATATTGCAAAAGAGAAAATTCGCGGATGGTGAGTTCGACAAGCTGTCCCCAAACCAGTACCTGGTGTCGAGAGGCGGAAAGCTGGATTTTTCCCGCAAGGAGCCAGTCCTCTGAATTATTGGAGCTTATGTGAGTTCGCCGAATCAAGGCGCGCATACGGGCGAGTACTTCCGCCACAGAGAATGGTTTGACCAAGTAATCATCGGCACCCGCATCAAGACCCAACACTCTATCTGTCAACTCGTCGCGTGCGGATAATATGAGGATCGGGACACCCGATTGGTGGCGAATCATCCAACATAGTGCGAGGCCATCGATGTCAGGCAACATTAAGTCCAATAAGACCATGGCCGCCGACTGGGATTGAAGCATCTGCAGACCGGTGCCTGCATCCCGGCACCAGTTGACTTGCCAATCCTCACGAGCCAGCTCTTGAATAAGCAGTTGGCCAATCTGCGGGTCGTCCTCGATTAATAAGGCAACCGGCACAACCCAAGCCCCCTTCAATATCTTCAAGTATGGGAACAATACTATGTTGGCACGGAATCGATTTGGGCATTTCATTTAACAGGGTGGCGGTGAGTGGTTGAGACTCTCACCCCGAGAGTTTTGTCATTTGTATACCGCGGTTATTATAGAAGGGAATTATTACAAGTCGAGGACATTTCGGTTAAAGAATGATTAAAGATCGGTCAAAGATTGACTGGAGGTTGTCTAAAGTCCTTCCCAAGTCTCAGGAATGCATTCCTGCTTTGATCTTTAGACCCGAGCGAAATCATGTTGCATTCGTGCGGAGGGTATTTCTCTGCTAATGGATTTTTGCGTGTCGGCCGCAGTTTTCAGGACAAGGGAAGATAAGACTGCCCCCGGGCAGTGCTGGAGTCCACGGGATTATTACTCAAATACCGTGCTTATAGGAATCATCAGTTCGGGAAACATTGAGGGACTCAGCATATTGCCAGGATGATATTCCCGAGTCCAGCGCAGATCGGATCCATTCCTTAAATAGACATGGACAATTTGCGTGGCAGGTTCGACGATCCAATACTCTTGAACACCAACCTGTTGATAGAGATTTAATTTGCGAATGGTATCATTAGTCGCTGTGGAAGGGGAAATAATTTCGATGACCAAAACCGGCACCCCCACGATTCCTTTATCGTGGCCGTACTCGCCACACATGACAAACACGTCCGGTTGCACGACAGTCATCGTGAGCTCATCCTTTTCAAATGTGAGATCCAACGGGGCCATATAGGGTGTACAGGATCTATCCCGGAGATGTTGACGAAGATGAAAGAATAATTCACCCAGGATTTTTTGATGCTCGGGCGTGGGACCCGCCATGAGATAGGGCACGCCGTCAATCAATTCCCATCGTTCGGAGTCGTCCCAGGTCAAATAGTCGGCATAGGTATAGATTTTTGTCCGATTAGTCGTAGGCTTAGACACGGTGCTCATCCTTTCGGCCAGGTCACACAGTCAGTAGCGAGACGGTAATACACTTTGATCATACTCTTCGAGATAAATCAGTCAACTTAGCAAAAACGCCCCATCTTTGTTACCATCTCGCTGAGTAGGGGGATCATGACGTGCCCATGGTTCGGTGCAATCAAGTGATGAAATAGTTTGTGAGGCACGGACTGAAGGACCGACATTGTATGAACCTTCTTGATGACGCACAATCGGAAGTAATCCCAAGGCAAGGATTGGATCTTTCGTATTCTTTGCCCATGTACGAATCATGAAGAAGTATAGGTTAAATCCCCAGCTTTGTCATTCAGAGGCGAGACCATGTGAAGAACCGTCTGTGTTTTAAACACGAGGGGGGCGAGGAGAGGTGGGTGGTTGGGGAGGGCGCAAAACCGCTTCGTAAATTCCAAGCGTATGGGAAATGCCCTGAATGGCCGCATGGACTATAGGTTGGAAATTTCCCGCATCGGCTGCCTGCAGTGCGGTATAGTACGTCGCTTCTTCCGGTTCCGAAATCATGGGAACATAGTGATGGCGTAATAACCAGAGGTTGAGTAGTAAAAGCCGGCCAGTACGACCATTTCCATCCGTAAACGGATGAATGGCCATGAGTTGGGCATGCACACGCGCTCCACTGACTATGGGATGCTCGGTATCTTGCGACCAACCCGCCATCAAATCATCTACAGCACTGGGTACGGTGACAGGATCCGGCGGAACAAGGGTACTGCCGGAGATCGCCACGGACACACTACGATACTGTCCGGCTTGATCGGGTTGGAAGCGCCGCAATACGAGATGATGTAAATTTCTGCCGACTGATACGGTTCAGGGGATCTTCCCAGTCAACACTGGCGGAATTCGGAGCTGCACTTGACCTCAGCCCCGTGGGTGAGGGGAGTTTGGCCACAGATGCAACAATGCCCGAACCAAGCCGTCGGTGGATTCCAACCGGTGCACCTCCTTCCAAATCTTTTCCAGTCTCGTGTTCCACTACTCAACGATTTCGTCTGGCTATGGCAAAGAGACTCGAGCCCAAATTTGGCGACTATCCTTGCTCAATTTCTTCGATGTGCGTATCATAATGATTACAGTTCCTTTCAATGGGTTGGTCCCTATTTGAGGAGCGGTTTGACATTCTCTGGTCAAGCTGCTGGGCATTTTCTCCCACAAACTTTGTGCGTTAAATTTCATGGGATTGATATCCTCACAAAACCAAGGCATACCCACCCGACACGAATTATTCTCGGCTTGCGAGTGTTGTGGATTGGGTGCTATAATCCATAAGTTATGGATCAAGATCAGGTGTCAGGGATGAACAGTCCAAGATGGCGGGGGGTGATGACATGGGGGACTGGCAAGACTACCTTGAAGCTGCAACGCTGGGCATTGCCAACAAGTATCAAAGACGCCGTGCCCAAGCTAAAGTCCGGTATCAACTCCTGTCCATATGGAGTGAATTAACTCAAAATGGGGTGAACCGGGATATAGCGATGTCTCGAGCTACCGAAGTTCTGGGTGATCCCCATGTCCTTGCGGGGAAACTGTCTGCACCCTTGCGTCAACAAAGAGGTTGGTTATGGTTGGTGTCGTTTTCCCAGTTACTGGCGGGATTAGGATTGTTAGGGATATCCTTTCGTACCGCGTCTCTCGCCGATATGGCCGTTGGACGCGTTTTGACCTTATGGGGATTCGCCATGACCGGACTTAACAGCTATCATTATAAGGAATTGTGGACGAATCTTAAAATCGCATTACGGAATTGGCGGCTTTCACTCAGTTGGGTCAGTTGGGGGCAAAGGGCTCGAACGATCGCGGTGGCGGCTATGAGCGGTTTGCTCTCGGCGCTATTATGCGCTTTGCCTTGGGAGATTATCCCGAACACGATGTTTCACCCGGTAGCCGTGTCGGATCTATTGGGACTGACATCGTTTGTCTTCGCCGCATGGAGTCCTTATCATTTGTTCAGACGCCATATTCGGATGACATTTCGTGACATTACCTGGCAAATTTGGGCTGCCATGACCTCGACGGTGGTTTATACTCTCTTGGTAGTGTGGAACGGTGGATTTACCCCACCGCCATTATTCAACTGGCAGCCGGAACTGTTTATCTTAGGAAGCTTTGGTTCATTTTTCTCGGCGTTGCGCCTATATTCATTCTTGCTGGCCTTAAAACAACGCATCGAACCGTGGAATGATGACGAATTCCGACCCGCTGTTTGAGCAAAACCACCGATAACCTTGACATTTTCTGGTGCACTATATGACCCGACTTCTCGGAAATAGGACTCCCGCCTTCGGTTCTTTGACTGAACGCGGGATATTTCATGAGTTCTTCGCCATGTGGTATGGTAACTCTAGAGAATCCGATTTTCTGGTATCTTTGGGGCAAGCTCTTCAATACACTACGCCAACCCTCCACTCTAAAGGGTGGAGCCTGAGGAATACTCAGGTTCTCGTTGGTTGACTAGCCTTAGTCGCCAGGCACCTTTGGGCGAAAGGCTCCGGTTTGGTCGGTGCACACCATGGGACCATGCTTTGTGGGCGGTCGTTAAAATCACGCTGAAGTTGTGCGGATGGAATTCGCATAAAGTCTCTCGGCTGTGCCAGGCGGGCAGCTCACTTGAGCAGCGCACTACTACCTAAAAGGCCCCAAGACGGCTTGCTCTTTGCCCGGAAGGACGGAGCCTTTGCCGCCGATGAGATAAAGAGAACACCTAAGTCACATCATAAGAGTCTGGAGTGTGTAAAAATATGACCCAGGTGGCGGTAATTGGCGGAGGGCCTGCAGGCGTGTCCTGTGCCATATGGCTGAAGCGACTGGGAATGGATCCTGTGTTGTATGAGCGCCGCAGCCTTGGCGGACAATTGCACGATATTACCCTGCCTATTCCTGATTTGCCGGGGGAACCCTGGATTGAGGCTCTTGCGTTGATTGATCGTTTCAAACAACATCTTCACGCATGGCGCATTCCGGTATTTGAAGGCCAGGAAGCTGTGGAATATCGTGATCGCCTTCTCATTCTCCGAGACGGGCGTGAAAGACATTATCCTTTTCTAGCCTATGCTCCGGGACTTAAAATCCGCCAGTTGGATATTCCGGGACAAGAATGGATTGCCAGCCATTCGACATCCGAGATGCTTATGACATCTTATCCCTATCCCGTCTTAGTGGTCGGAGGTGGGGACCGGGCATTTGAGGCGGTTGTGCGTTTGGCTGAGACCGAGCATGCGGTAATATTAATCCATCGCCGTGAAAGATTTAGAGCCCGACCGGATTTCCAAAAAAAGGTCGTAAAATTAGGAATCCCGATTCTGGTCAATACTCAGTTGCGATCCATAGAACCTGCATCCGAGGGATTGACGGCATATATCGAAGAGGAGGGACACATGAGCGTCATGCGGGTGTCTGCCGTGATGATTCGAATTGGCATGGAACCCGATATTCAGCCAGGTCTGTGTCCATTGCCGCAATCGGATGTGGTGCCCTTATGGGCGGATAACCGCATCCGCTGCCTCGGAGATGCTGTCAACCCTGTGGCGTTTCGTTCCATCGTGAGTGCCTATGCATCCGGCATGGCCGCTGCCAAGGAATTGGTGATGAACCTTAAAGGGGAGGCATAAGAAACCTCCTTAGCTTTTGAGTTAGCGAGAAGAAGCGTGAAGCCCTTCGCATGGTACTTCGTTAGCTAAAAATTGCTTTGCTTCTTAATTTCAATGGCAAATACTCCTCTTCTTTAGGGGAAAATGGAATATGTATCATGGACGGCCTAACGGATCCTGGCTATTGAATTTGGGATAGGAGGGTAAACCCCTGGTTGGTCTGGAAAATGACGCCTTGGGGACTTTGACTGAATAGCCCGGTACTTTGGGGAAGAGGGTGCAGGTTTTTTTTGCCCAGTATGACCAGTTGTCCGGAAGGATCCAAATTATTGATGACCAGGTGCCCTTGAGAGAGACCGATTTGTGGTTTGAGTCCTGTTTTCCAGCGATACCATAAGAGGCCATGGTCGGTTTTGATCGCTAAGAGATAGGCGGGCAAGGGGCTCGGCCGGCGCAACAATATCGCAATGTGAGATCCATAGGAAATCGAATCAGCGAGTTCCGGCCACCGGGTCGCACGCACTCGCAAAATCGGCTTTTGACTTCCGGTAGCAAGAGAAAGCAGGTTAATTTGGCCTTTGTGGTCATAGACCAGAGAGTGGCCATCCTGAACAAAAGGCTGATAGCCGAAATGGGTGGAGCCGGACAGAACACGTGTCGGAAACGGCGAGTAAATCTTCAGAAGCGTCCCGTCTGGCTTTATGTAATCAAGGACGTTATGGGGCGTAAAATAGACATTGATGGCATGGGGAATGAGCTGGGTACTCTTGTCGGAATGAACCAGAAACACTCCTTGTGCCTCGTTCCAAGCCAACTCTTTGCCGTTTGGAGCAGCGAGTAGATGTCCTACGGGATCGGTGGGAGCATTAGGCAAGGCTATGATATGTCCGTCAAAAATCCATCGGGCTTGGCCGTCATGGATCACATAAGTGACTTCGGAATGAGAGGTAATGGGTAAATACCAGTCCGTATGAAGCAGATGACCGGATGGCAAAGTCAACATCTTTGTTCTGTCTTGTACCCCTTGAGATAATGCAATCTGCCGAGTTTTAGAAGGATTGACGATAGGGTTCTTTGTCTCCCACTTTACCGGAGGCACAAGAGATTGTCGGTGAACTTGAGCCCAAATGGCTAAGACTGCTACCAAGACAACTCCCAGCCCTATCCACCACCACCTCTTCACCAAAATCCTCCCCGTTTAGAATCTCCAGCTGCCGATGAGAATCATGCAACTCTTATCAGGCTTTATTTTTCGTTAAGAGAACAACTCCTGATCATAGCTTACCACAGCGTGGTACATCGCGGCAGCAGCCCTGGCCGGAGTAATACATCCCACTCCCGTGCCGTAAGCGGGGACACAGACACGGGTAATAGCAGGGTGACGGTAGACGACTCTCAAGAGGGATATCATGGCCAGAGTAATAGGTTCAGACGAGGACAGCGGTGTGGGATATGGCATGGTCGGCACCAACACAACCCATTTGGGCACATCTTGTCCGCTGGGAATGACAAAGGCTTGTCCGACCGGCATGAAACCTTGATACAGTTCGGTCAATATCTGTTGAGCTTTGTCATAGACTCCGGGCAGACTCTCAATAATGGCGCGGTCGAGACCCCCGCCCATGCCGAGATGGCTGTCCGAAGCCGTGGACCAGGCATCGGCGTCTGTACACAATGCCGGGCCTTGACGGATTTCAAAGCGGGGATCATGAGAAAAGTTATCTCTCCATGCTGCCACCATGAGGGGATCGGGGGCGGTGAGCAAAAACTTTTTATGCTGCATACTATCTGTCGCCATGTCCTCAGTGACCTCCTTCTGTTTTTATTCCGGGGGGCAACATTCACCAACCTTAAAGTTAAGCGTATTCGTATGATATCTTGAGTGATGAATTTATGGCCCCTTACGGTTAATTATCCGGTTTGCCCTGGGGTTTGTCATGTCGGATTCGATGTTCGCAGAGGTTTAAGGTGGGGGAATCTTTGATAGCATTTGAAAGCGTTGGGAAGATATATGAATTATGGGCCACGATAGTGGAAGTAAACGAGGCTTAGAACATTTTTTGTTGTTTGGTTTCGATTCGACATTCTCCTATCATAATGTTATGTCATCGCTCGGATTGCTTAAGAAAGTTGATATCGGCTTTCTTATAGAATTATGGGCGATTTTTTGTTGTGGCAAAAATGATCATATATATCTCGCTGAGAGTAGCACGACAGACGGACCGTCGGAAAAATTCTGCTGTTTTCCAAAGACTACACTCTTGTGGTTTACGGCAATACTGACAGCAGGACATTGCCGAAAGGAGGAACCATCGCTGCGTACTTATAGTAGAGGTTTGCCCGATATATCCAAATTCAAAAAAAAGATTCCTAACCAAGGGTTAAGAAGGGCGCTGGGTTCAAGGCAAGTGCAGTTGCTTTCCATGGGCGGGGTGATTGGTGTCGGATTATTTTACGGCGCCGGCGTAGCGCTGAAGATTGCGGGTCCCGCCGTCATCATTGACTATGTTATCGGCGGATTGATTGTGGCCATTGTTATGCATGCGTTAGGTGAAATGACCGTGGAGGAACCGTTGGCCGGGTCATTCAGCCGTTTTGCCAATCAAGCTTTTGGAGAAGTGTTTGGATTTCTGACGGGGGGCATGTGGTGGTTCTTTTGGGTCGCTACAGTCATGTCGGAGCTTGCCGCTATCGGACTTCTGATTCAATACTGGTTTCCGGCCTTTCCTCCATGGATACCCGGGCTCATAGCCCTCGGACTGTTTGTCATTTCCAATCTGTTGTCGGTTGAAGTGTTCGGAGAGGTGGAATTTTGGTTTGCGGTGCTAAAGATTCTCGCGATTGCCAGCTTTATCGTCCTGGGTGTGCTTGTGACCGTCATGGGGATCAACGGAGCCGGAATGCCCAATTTATGGAGTCACGGAGGATTTTTACCCAACGGAGTGGGAGGAGTGTTGCAAGCAGTTTCGCTGGTGGTTTTAGGATACAGCGGAGTGGAAACTCTCGCCGTTACGGCGGGTGAAACCGGAAATCCCACAAAGGCTATTCCTCAAGCCGTCTCCAATGTATCCTGGCGAATAGCGATTCTCTACATAGGGTCCATCAGTGTCATGCTGGTGGCCTTTTCATGGACCTCCTTAGCGGGACGCCATGTGAGTCCTTACGTGCTCTTGTTTGCTAAAGCGGGAATTCCTTTGGCTGCAACGATAATCAACATCATTATCATTTCCTCGGGCCTATCGTCTTCCAATACAGGATTGTATGGGGGAAGCCGAATGTTGTTTTCTTTGGCCAAAGACGGATATTTGCCCGTGGCACTTAAACATCTCTCCCAGTTCAAGGTACCGAAATTGTCCGTGATTATTACCGGGCTCGGGATGTCTGTGGGAATTCTGATTACGTACTTGGCGCCAAATTCGGTGTATGTTTGGATTTCCAGCGCTTCCGCATTTGCCGCCATTTGGACTTGGAGCATGATTTTGTTATCGGAAATTACTATTCGAAAAAGAAAGGGCGGGAGGTCGGCTTCTCTTCGTTATCGCCTGCGACTATGGCCGATTCTTCCGGTGGTGGGGCTGATTTTGCTGGCAGGCATGCTGCTGGCCATAATGACCTCTCCTCTGACCGAAGTGTCGGTGTGGTCTGGTGTGCTTTGGCTGGTTTTCTTGACGGGATGGTGGTTTCTTTATTCCCGAAAGCATGCCGAACGAAACCATGATGAACTGGAGAATGTGGAGAATTTCGTTTCATCCAGAAAACGGATGCCCTAATGTTTCGGACAATCTGAGCGCGGGGTGGCCATGGTGTTCCCGCATCCAATGAGATTCGGCCTCTTGGGCCATCAGCATGTTGTGATCGATCTTGGACATCGACTCGCGGATAAAAGCCCCTGGCTTGTTCAGGGGTTTCAAGGGTATTATATTGTCGGCATTGAGACGGGCGGCAGGGGCATCATTAAGGTCATGAGATGGGCCAGGCTTTGAAGGATTTGAATCCGGGTGTTGCTCCATTTAAAGGGATCCATGTAATATGCGCCTAAAGTACCCCACACAGGTTTTCCCACGGGCATTACGGCCACAGATTCAGGAAAGCCGAGGGCCTGGATTACCGGGGTTTCGAGGTATTCGGCCCTTTCCCTTTTCTTTTGTAAAATCACCGGGGATTGGCCGCGAAAGGCTTGGATGACCAAGGCGGGAGATTCCCAGGAAATGACCTCGCGATAGGCGTGACCGATACTGAACAAGGGCTGCATGCCGTTTGGAACGGCCCGACAGAGTGTCATTGCCAACGGCTGCAGCATCTTAAATGCCGTGCTCATTATTGTCGTCATTTGTTCACTCGCTGACAATTTGGCTTCTGCCAGGTGCTCCAGCATGAGACTCCAATGAGAAAGAAAGGGTTCGAGTTGTTGTATAGGATGACTCGAAGTCTCCAGAATTTCTCGTTGGCGTTGGTGAATTACCGTGATAACTTCCGGTCGTATGGGTGTGATATGTTGCCAACTTACCGGCCTACTAAAGTAAAACCCCTGACCGGTTTCAATTCCTAGGTCGATGCAGGTCAAAAGTTCATCACGGGTCTCTATGCCTTCGGCAATGAGTTGAAAGCCGAGAAAGCGGGCCATCTGGCTAACCGAAGCCATTAAGTTGCGTTTCGCGGGGTACATTTGGCACCGGGCAACGAGAGTGCGGTCGATCTTGACAAAATTGGGATGGACAGCCACCAGCTTCTCCAGCCCGGAATATCCCGTGCCAAAGTCGTCGAGAGCAATGGTGCCTCCCTTATGGCGGAAGTTTACGATGGCATTTTCCACATCCGGCCCCAACCAGTTGCCTCGTTCCGTAATTTCTAAGACTACAGCTCCGTCAGGACAGGATTCAATAAGGTGTTGAATGATAGTGTCTGAGAGAGAATCCGGGTGAAGATTGATGTACAACGGGATAACGAGATTATGCATATAGATGAATTTAACAATTTGTCGCAGGATAATGCGATCAACCTCAATAGACAAATTCTGTTTAGATACCTCTTGAAAGAAAACTTCTGCATTGATGAGTTCTTTGTGTTGATTGTAAGGGCGTGTCAACACTTCATAGCCCATGACATGGCCGGTTGATAAAGAAATTAAGGGATGAAATGCTAAATAAAATTGTTCTGAGGGTTCTTGAATCCATTCCCGAATGTTTAAACTTGGGGAAGGTACAGTTTCATCATTAGGCGTGGTGGCTCTCTCCTCGACGGTTACTATACTTATTGTGAAGATATTTGTCGTTTATGTCTATATCTTGTCGTGTTTTGGCGCTTTGCGAAGAGGATCCATAAGGCCTCCGATCCAATGTCTGACGCTCCCGAGTCATGTGCATGCGATTAAAAACAAGATTGTATGATTTGCGGATTCTTGCAAAATATCGGACGGGCCTATCATCTCGTTTGGTGGTAAGCCCTCCTGTCTTTTTATGGATGGACCCCTAAGGCGAGTCGGTACGATTTCTCTGCCTTACGTCGCATTCAGAGAGAAATTTCATAAGGTTTGGCTGTACCGGGGTCTTCAGTGCGGTTCGTCGATCGGATATGTGGGCGCGGAGCAGAAGAAAAATTTCTATCCGGCCTTGCCAAGATCGACAGTAACGGGTAAAAAGGAACCAACGTACTATGGCCATAAAGATGTTTTTGCCATCGGATGATCAGAACCTAACATATTCAGGAGGACCATATGATGTCAACAGTTGTTCTTGTGAGGCATGGCGAAACCGACTGGAATCTTGCGGGACGCTTGCAAGGCCAGGAAGATACGGAACTCAATGAGACAGGAATTCGGCAGGCCAAACTCTGCGGTGCCTTTTTGGCAAGAGAATCATGGGACGTAATTTTGACGAGTCCCTTCAAACGAGCGCGCAAAACGGCGGACATTATAGGTCAAGAAGTGAAAATCGCACCCTTAATGGAAGTTTCTGATCTCCGGGAGCGGGATTTTGGAGAGGCATCGGGACTCACTCACCAAGAAATGGCATTGAGATTTCCTGATGGACGGATTACGGGTCAAGAGGAACGATTAATCTTGGCCCGTCGGGCCATGGGAGTGCTTGAGTACATTCTTCGGGACTATTCGGGCAAGAAACTCGTTGTCGTGTCCCATGGCGGTGTCATCAATTCGATTCTTGCCACTCTCTCTCGCGGAGAAATCGGCTCCGGGAAGACCACTTTGAAAAACGCCTGTCTCAGTCGATTGGTTCATGATCACGGGTCATGGATTATCGATACCTACAATTTTACGGAGCACTTGCACCCGGCAGCCAAATAGCGTTATGAGCCGTCAGAAGGTGTCGAAAGGATCTGCCAAGAGTAATTCGGCGATATTATCAAACAATGAATGGCCAAAGCGGGGAAAAACGATGGTCAAACTGTCCATTTTTATTGGACCATATACAAACCCGGCAGCCCTGGGACGATGGGGCATCCATGCCCAATGGAATCTAGCGAAAAAACGGTTGGGAAGGGCTCACCCTCACGGATTAGCCAGGGGGATGAATTCTTAATCCGGTTGCATTTGCGGCGCAATGATGTCGTCTTGAGTGGTCGAAATTTCACCAAAGCCTCACCATTGGCCGGGATTGTGGGCCAGAAGGCTCATGTGATCGCCCGTTGGGGATGGAATCTTTTGCGCTGGGAAACATGGGACAAGAGATTATCCAGCGCGCCGTAAAGCCCCGCTGTTTAGGGCGGGGATATAAGGCGCTCGCCGTCAGGCGACCGTCTTGTGGCATAACGCCCCATTGGTGTGACTATTTAAATGTGTTCGCTCTTTGACAATAGGATATATTGGCGGTTGTCTCCCGCCATCGTGGGAGGCGTAAAATATATCGCGTCGTCAAGACCAGACGTTAACCGGATTCGGCGAACGATAAGTTCTAAGTAACCGGAGACCTTTAGGCGACCGGATAGGGGGCTTTTGGCTAATCCTTTGCGAGTAAAGCTGATGTAAACCCGTTCCTCGCAAGACTCCCCTCCCTTCAGGGAGGGGGTGTCAAACGCGTTATGGTTTCCTGCATTTAGAAGGCCAACGGTATTGGCTTCCTGTGGATACCGCCCGTTTCCTTGTTCAAGAGCAACCTGCGCCAATTCTTGCAGATGAAGAGAGCTAATCTTCAGGAGCATTTCCGGGATTAACCACGAACCATCAACACGGACCACTTTTCGAAAGGAACCGTTGTGGTGAACCACTTATCGTAGCCATATCGTCCGTTACCCTGTACGTAATACCATTGATCACGATGGACGGCAATTTGAATGGCTCGCCGCGCCCAATAGTCGCCCCAACCACCCCCCCAATTGTGTCGATACTCCATATGTCTCCATCCTACTTCTGATTCTTTGCCATAGTACAGCATGACCCACTGTTTGGTATATCGAGCCAGAGTAACCCAAAGTCCTGTATTGGGACCCACCGCAATGGATGGAGATAATGACGGAGCTGTTTTCGGAATAATCCGTCTCGGAGAGGACGATGTTAACCCATAACGAAGATGATATTGCTGTATGGTTTTTTTCACATACGCAATATGCGCAGGATCTAGGCCGTGTTGAGCTAATGTCGCTGATGTCACATTCACGTATCCCGATGTTGTATTAATGTTTTCTGTTTGGCGTGCGACTTGCGCCGCTTGACTTTTTTGGGACGAAGTTAACGCATTGGCCGGTGCAGAAGCCGCAAACACTCCCAGTAAACTACTAATGCATTGGTCACGCGGTCATGCTTAGATATCTGCAATAGCGAGGAAAAGTTCCCCCATTTCCTTCTACACTCTTACAAGCCGCGGCATAATAACATCCTGAGATCATTGATTGCCCGATGAGCTATGCAACAAACTGGATGGTTTGAACGCTTGAGTTATCTCAAAAAGCCGACCACGATTCTCCATGGCCGAACTACTACCGAGATTAGCCACGATCCCCTCGATCTGAGTCAGCTTACAAGTACGTTTTTTGCAGACAGATTGAGGTTAACACACTAAAATTTCCTGTCCACACACGGAAATCACCAAAAAGATCGAAAAAGAAACAAAAGCCTTGCTATACTCCCGCAAGTTAGCACGATGGATCGACATACAAAAATGCGACCCGCGCTGTAATCGGAAACCGGCCGCTGTCGGCATGGATCCAACCTCATATCCAACCTGGTAAGATAAAGACACCACAATCCACCAGCCTGACAATTCAGGAACTACCGGAAAAGACCTCCTCGGGATTCACCGGACGGAGGATTTTTTAATGACCAAGCTTCCCCTCCAAGACCCCCCTCCACCATTCATGGCCGCTAATCCTCTCTCGGTTCGCACCTTTCCCTTCCACAAGTCCCACTTTGTCCCATCCTAAAATCAGAACAAATGTGAGCGCGGATACCAGGCAAGAATCCCAAAAGGTGGTAGGGTGGCAGGTGCTTTGTGTGTATGAGGTTGGATGGATGATTAAACAAAAAACTCAAGGGTGTCCCCAGGTATTTAGTCAATCGCATTACCGTGATTGAAAAAGGTGAAAAAAATTATGATATCGCAAACCTTTTCATGTTCTCATTCGTTGTATACATGAAAGCACAGAGGAGGAGCACCGGGTGACCCAAAATGACGTCGAACCCAAAGAGCAAGACTGGGAGAAACTCGTTGAAACCTACGGGGATGCCTTAATACGGTTTGTCAACACCTATGTTCGCGATATTAGCACGGCACAAGATATCGTGCAAGACACTCTCGTCCGAGGTTATCGACAGAAACTTCAATATCCGAACCGTTCTTTTCACCCCGGCTGGCTTTATCAGGTGGCCAGAAATTTGGCTATTGATGTGCTGCGACAAAGAAAATGGGAACAACCCCTTCAAGACACCGCACAGGGTGCGGCGGATCTGCCGGCCTATGACAGAGATCTGACCCTGCGGATGGATGTAGAACGGGCACTGAACCAACTGCGGCCTTTGGATCGTGAAGCTTTATGGCTTTTTTACTATCAGGAGTGGTCCATTGAAACTATCGCTGGGCACTATCACAGCACTCCGGCGGTCATAAAAGGACGACTCTACCGGGCCCGGCGCCGTTTTCGACATCTCTGGAAGGAGGATTAATATGAGATCCAGAACCCCCGGCAAGGATCCAAATCGGGAGAAGAACGGGTTCGACGAAAAAGCCTTGCGTCGCTTCTTTGCGCAAGTGGGGTTGCCGCGCCCTGACCGAGACTTGCATTTAGACGTACACAAACTCCCCCAAGGACCGCCGCCGGTGGCACCTAGATCTCTTATCATACCCAGACAGTGGATCTATGTCGGTGCCTCTGTGGCTGCTCTTCTGATCTTATTGTTCGTTATTCCGCCATTTGTGACAAGAGTTCTTTACTCATCCTCTTCCGGTGCGTCGGCCTCTTCATCTCCTCGGATTATGCATGGATCGTCTCACACCCAAGATAATCCCGCCGTAAAGATTGTAGACCATTACTTGGCGACGAAGAATGAACGTCCCGGCCCCGTTTTGTGGGTTAGACCCCTATCCTCGTCAAAGGTCAACCAAACGCTGGGAACTGCTTTTTCTGTGTCATCATCGTTTGTTCAGCTTCGGATGCAAGGACCCTTAGCCAATAATCAGGGGATTCGGTTTCCTGCGTTGACATTCTGGGTCGACATCACGAATCCCCAAGTGGTCTCAACAACATATGGAAAGACGAGCCGGGAAGAGGCTACCCAAATTGCTCTGCAGTGGGCACAACTGCACCGTCGGCATGTTCTTGTGATTCATCCTCGGATTTTGTCTGTGACAAAAATGTCAAGAGATCATGTGATCCGGCTTACCGGATGGCAAAAGGCCTTGCCGGTGTGGCTTTGGGTGGTGAAGTATCAGCCTCACCCCCAAACATCGTCTACGGGGCACCTCTACATCGATCCCTTTACAGGGCGGGTGGTAATCTGGGGCCAAGCTTAAGAAGGAGAGAATAAAATGGAAAACTGGATCAACAGCGTGAAATGCCATATCAACCGCTCAAAAATCCCCTTCATTATCATAGGAGCGATTGTCGTCATGACAATTGGAGGATTGCTTTTATGGGGTCTTCCTTCTGCTTACGGAATCAATCATGCCTCGGCCGCTGCCGCAGCCGAGCCGGCTGTTCCCAACCGAACCGCCGGTGCAAATTCTCATTCGCGGGCACAAACATCCTCGCGACTGAGTGAAATTCAGGCCAATTTGAGCCTCAAAGTATCTCATGTACAGTCTATGACCCAAGATATGACAAAATTCACGAATCAAGAGAAGGGTTATGTGGCGAACATCCAATTCACTCAATCTTCCCACGCCCAAAATCAAGCGTATATGACATTGCGCATTCCCCAAAGTCTGTTGCCGCGTACTCTAACGCATTTCGAATCCTTAGGAAAACTGATCAATTTTTCACAAACGGGAGTAGACGTAACACGGCAATATCAAAACCTGACAATGCAAAAAGCGACATTAACGGATGAGATGACAGGCTATCAAACGCTCTTTAAGAAGGCCGGAAGTATGAAGGATATGCTGGAAATTCAAAAGGCTCTGACCCAGGTTCAAGCTCAATTGCAACAAACCGACCAAAACACGGCCCAACTTATACACAACGTAAACTACGCAAGTCTAAACATTACTCTTGTTCCCGCGCTTATACCCCCACGTCCCTCTTCCCACGGTTTTATAGGTGCTCTCGCCACCTCTCTTAAGATGATGCAGCATGTGGGGTATTTCTCATTACTCGTTTTAGGTTGGGCCACTCCGTGGCTGGTCGTTTTGGCCCTTGTCGGCTGGGGTGCAAGATCTCTTAAACGGGTATGGGGGGAGCGGCGTAAAGCCAAGTCTCCCTAAGGTTACGAGTCAATACGCAAATTGCTGGAATAAAGTCTATGTGGTCCTAACTTCTTGAGGGTCAGCACACTTAATAACACGTTTCCCGGGGCCGTTGCTACCGAGGGCCAAGTTAACAGCTAGGTTAGTGACTATTAAAGGTTCCACTATAACTGCGACTCCCGGTGGAGGAGATATTTCGGTCTTGAAGGCACGCATGATGATTACACACAGTATTGGTGCTCCATGGTCCTCTTAGAAATTTAATCAGGAAAGAACAGGTCATGACTCTCATTACTGCCAGATCCATGCTTCGATAACCAATCCGCCATTCTTTCGCTCTATGGACTCAGTCACCACACCCCATAGGGATTGACTCGCGTGCCCCGACACGGAGTCAAATGTGAGAATCCTGAGTGATTGGCGAAAACTTGCGCTTGGTACCCGAGAAGTCCATGCCACAGCTAGAAATGTCGGTAGTGATGGCAGGGAGCAAGGTGAAGATTCCGCATATTTGTGACACTGTGTCGTTGCATGGCTTAATACCTATAGTATGTTGGAGAGCTGGAGTGTACAATTGCGCCGACTGCGATTTCCAAACAGCCGTCAAAACTGATGGTTGCTTAACGGGTCGAAAGGTATCATTATAGTACGCTGTTCTAGGGACACGCGTGATGGAAAAGGTACAGACGAGTCTGAGTGTTTCTTTAAGTTTATGAACATGAGTGGGAGTGAAGTCGATGGACGTGGTCATTCAACAGGCGAAACCCGAAGACGAGCAAGCATTCCTGTTTCTTTCGCAAGAACTGAGTCGGTTCAATCGGCGCCATCACCCGCAAACCGACAGTTTTGACGCGGTGTTGCGTGCGCGAGTTGACCGTGCGCGTTGGCTCTTTCGCTCGTCGGACCCACATCAGTTGATTTTGATGGCCAAGGCCGACGTGGTTTTTCTGTTGAGCCGATTCTTGGACCACACCGGAATGTTGTTGATTTTTAAAGGGATCTTAACTTGATGTTCATAGAAAGGCTATGAGATTTTGGTACAGTGGCCTTTGGCATCGTGTCTGCACGGGATGGGATCGGAGAGGAAACGGTGGTGGCTTGGTCTGACTTTGTCCTACGGCACGAGGTGTGAACCCTGATAACGAGTTCCGCGGTTGACTTTCTCTGGCGGTAGGCTGAAAAATCTCGCACTTGGGTTTGGATGGCGCAGAGATCGTGACGTTTTGGCGATTAAAGGGTGGATGAATTTCGGGTTCGTGTCGGACAACCAGATTTCGGGTAAGGGCTGAAACGATTTTGGAGCGAATGAAGGCGGAGCGGCACAGGGGATACGGGAAAGGATGAGGTCGGAATGAAGGTCTTTCATGTCGAGCAATTTCAGGAAATGACTCAAAGGTGGAATACTCTCTTGGGTCCAGAGCCCGATGTGGACAAAGGAAGTGAAGTGCGTGATTCCTTTTTTGAGCAATGGGTGTCGATTGGTCCCCACAACCGTATTGCCAAGGCACGCATTGGGGCCTATAGCTATACCGGAGAGCATGTTTCGATTCAACACGCGACAATCGGTCGTTTCGCCAATATTGCGGCTTATGTCTGTCTGGGGCCTGTCAATCATCCTCTGGATCGGGTAACTTTGCATCATATGACCTATCGACGTCGTGCTTATGGTTTTGGGGAAACCGACGATGAGACCCTGTTTTATTGGCGGGAATTGCAAAAGGTGAACCTGGGCCACGATGTATGGATTGGACACGGTGCAATAGTCCTCGCGGGGGTTTCGGTGGGCACTGGATCCGTTGTAGGGGCGGGATCGGTTGTAACCAAAGATGTGGCACCCTTTTCGGTTGTGGCCGGAAACCCGGCCCGAGTGATTAAAAAACGATTTAACCACTCCGTGGGGGAAGCACTCATGCGTATTGCCTGGTGGAATTGGAGCCGCGAGGAGTTGTTGGAACGCTTTGATGATTTCTCTGACCTTACAGGATTTTTGGCCCGTTATGACCCGGCTTGTCCCCTTCATCAGCCCCAATTCGAAAGGGATGTGAGAGAGATCGACTCGTGAGGGGGAATAACGTCCAATTTGAACAGTTGGCCAACTCGCTTTTCGTAAGCCCGCGGACACTACTAAAAACCAGAGATCGGAATAGCCCTTCCACCCAGGCCAGAGTGGCGCTCGGGGAGTGCTGTCACGATCCGTGCGTATGGAAAAAACTTGTGACAGACTCTAATCGAACCATTGGGATCCACATCCGGACGAGAATGTCTTACACCAGATCTATTCGACAGAGGATCCCGATTTTCGTTTGTACCCCGTCATTTTTGCCTATAGAATAGTTTATTCTATGCGGACAATAAAAACTGGGGATAAGCTAGGCCCTAGACATAGGAATGGGTGTGGCAGCCGTAATCCGTGGCTATGCGCTCGGAAATCCCCCTTTTTGTGTCGAAGTTGTGGTGTGGGGGCCTTCGCAGTTCTCCCCACGCCAAAAAGAAATGGGTACAACCTCCTCGTGATGCGAAAACAAGGTCAGTAATTCGAGGGAGTGAGCATGCTAACAACTGAAATGATCATTATTCCTGTTGCCATGGTGCCCATCGCATTGAATTATTGGGGCGTCATCCACACGCACTTTGAACGGAGCTTACTCGCGATCCTGTTGATGAAACGTAATTTTAATTACTATTATGTTTGTCTCATTGGGTGTACCTAACTTTTGTGAGCCAATATGTGGTATGACAGGATATGGAGCTTGGTGACGGCAGAAACACAACCATCTCTCCGTACGGGCATGATTCCTCATCGCCGACGAACCGAAGGGGTCGTGCGAATCTTCCCTCAGCCGCTCCCCAAAAAAGATCAAAAAACATCGGCAAACAGATGGTTCCTATCCTAGCGACATCCATTGATGGATTGACCCGGCAGCGAGGAAAGCCTGTGAGTTTCCGGATCAGATGGTGGAGTCGGGGATGACAGCCGGCTCCGAGACGAGGTGAGAGCATCACCCACTCAGGACCCGCGTCACGTGTCTGGACTGCGTGACAGGCCATAGGAGAACACAGGCAATGACTCCACAGGTCATGGCCTAACGAATTCTCAAGATCATCTGAAGAACAACCGAGCGCAGTGAAACAGAGAAGACGGAGTAGACGCCCGAAAAAAGCCGCAACAACCTCTGCGGATTCCGGGGAATCCATTCAGGATGGCATGAGCCTGTGCGTCAACGGGCCAAACAGGCTGGGACTGGGGGCCGCCCCTGAGACTCTCTGGCCCCTTAGCGCGCTCCGCCAAGAAAACGTCCGCCACGTATGCGGTTCAGACCTTCGACACCACCTTGTACGAGCAGGCGGCCCGGGTCTTTGTCTATCATTCCGATGCCCTAGAGACAAGAAGAAGAAGAACGAACAGGCATGACAGCGAGCTATCACCCGGGAAGGAAACGCGGGAAAAAGCGGCACGGAATCGCTAACATGTCTTCCCGCACGCCGAGGACGCACCCTCAGAGTACAAGAATGTCTTGCACGCATTTATTACCACATATTGGCTCACAAAAGTGAGGTACACCCGTCTTATTATGGGTGTATCGGCGAAACTCGCGAGTTTCCCTATGGTTTTTGCTGTGACTATATGGAGGCGGGGCTGTGGTGTTCGGGGTTATTTTAGTGTTGAATTTCGTTCGAGTCTAGTACGTGTTTGTTTCTTTAGTCTGTGGCAAGGCGTAGAATTCCCGGAG
The DNA here is from genome assembly GCA_021821465.1 of Bacillota bacterium. Classification (GTDB taxonomy): domain Bacteria; phylum Bacillota; class Sulfobacillia; order Sulfobacillales; family Sulfobacillaceae; genus Sulfobacillus. The sequence goes on along the minus strand of JAKACM010000044.1, from coordinate 4,884 downwards.
CATTAATGTCGCCAACAGTTCCAAAAATGGCCTCACAGTCTTTATGCGTCTCAAATGTCTGTATTGTAGAAAAATTATTAGCCCATTTGACCCTGAGTGCGCTGAAAAAATGCGGTTTGCAGGGCCTTATTCACGTTTGAGAGCCTGGTTCTATCGTTTGCAACGAGTCGTCTTAGGAATTCACACCATCCATTAATCCAACCCTAATACGAGGATCGCAGCAAATTCACACGTGTCGGTTACGGTCTTGTGTGGATGTCCTATTGCGCTCTTTGGTGTGGGGGAATAGAGCATAAAGTCTTCAAGGGAAAAGGGTGTCTTTCATGGACCGGAACGAATCGGACGCAATTTCTGGGGGTGTACTAAGCATGGAGAGAAGGCGGAGAACCCGGGTTCTGGTAGAAGACAAAGGGGATTTACTGGCCCGTCTTTGTGAGTATGTTGAAGAGAACTTTCGTGTTCAGATTCACACCGAGAGCGCCCAGGGATGCGTGATGGCTAAGGGTGTGGATTCGGTGCACCGTATTCCTTTTTTTATGGGAGAAGTGCTCATCAGTGAATGTACGGTACGTATCGATAACGTGATGGGATTCGGCGCAGTTTTGGGGGATGACACTCAAAAGGCCTATTGGCTGGCTGCCGTTGATGCTGCATGGAACAAAGGTGTTCTTCCCACCACATATTGGATAAGCCGATTAGAGGATGCGGAAGTCGAAATTGTCCGGCGCCATCGCCAGGAATCTGCGGCAATATCCGAATCACGCGTCCATTTTGAGACGGCGGGTGAATATGATAATTCCCGATGAGTCACACAGACATGTGTACCATACGCAACAAGTCTTTCGTGCATTAACTCAAGCCATGTCCGAACCGGGACGCATTACCCTCATTCCCCCATTGACAGCATTGGACTTGCAAGCGGGTTTGTCGCCGTACCTCGCCTCTATTGCGCTGACTCTTTTGGACGGTCAAGTGAATTTTGCGGTGGCGGGAGCAGAAAAAGAGGTGGTTGCGGAGGGCTTGCGTATACTAAGCTTTGCAAACCGGGCTCGAAAATGGCGGGATGCGGAATACATCTTTGTCCAAAAACCCGTTGACCGCAACGAAATTGAAGCGATGATGACAGAGGTGTCTTGCGGCACTTTAGAGGAGCCTCAACAAGGGACGTTTTTTTCTGTTCAAGTTCACCACATCTATGAAGGCACAGGGGAAAAAGAGCCTGCGCGGAGTGGAACCCGCCTCAGGCTCGGTGGCCCAGGCATTTTGGGTTCACGCGTGCTAATCATTGAAGAACTTGATGAAGAATGGCTTATTCACCGTAATCGCCTAGTAAGAAATTATCCGATGGGTATCGACATGATGCTCATCGACGAGATGGGACTTACGATTGGTTTGCCGCGCAGTATCACCATAAACCACGAGGAGATGTAGCAATTTGGGGTATGTTGCCGTCATGGGCGGTCAAGAGGCAATCAAAGCGAGTCACGATCTCACCCAGTATTTCCGTTTACGCCATGCTTCCGGTTCTCTTGAAGTCAGGGCTATAGAATCGCAATTGCGTTTATTGGTTGATCGGGTAATGAGTGAAGCGGGATTTTATGCTCCAGCCTATGCTGCATTGGCCATTAAGCAAGCGGAAGGCGACGGATATGAAGCTGCATTTCTTTTGCGAGCCTATCGGTCCACGGTGCCCAGAAATCATGTTTCACTGCCTCTAGATACCCAGAACATGCGGATCATTCGTCGCATTTCCTCTGCGTTTCGGGACATTCCCGGAGGCCAATTCATCGGGCCTTCTTTTGATTATGCTCATCGTCTGCTCGACTTCGACCTAATCCATGAATTGCCTGAGGGGATCCGCCGTATCATAGAACGATTTGAAGGAATGGAGGAGTCCCTTGTCTTAGCAAGGATTCCGCGGATTTCCGATCTCTTGCGAACCGAAAGTCTCCTCGCTTCGCCAGAGCCAGTGTCGGAAGAGGAAGTCCCATTTGATATCACCAGACGAAAGCTAACCTTTCCTGCACCCCGTTCGGCTCGTTTGCAAACCTTGGCGCGAGGAGAAACGGGTGCAATGGTGGCGCTGGCATACAGCAGCATGCGGGGTTATGGTGCTGTGCATCCCACCATCGGCGAATTGCGGGTCGGCTATTGTGCCTTGGTTATTCCCTATCCCTTGGGATATGGTGACGACGATTCACTCTACCTCGGTGAAATTTTAATGACCGAGGTCGAGTCTATCAACGGATTTGTACACAATCACGGGTCAGAAGTTATCCAATTTGTCTTGGGGTATGGTTTATCCTTTGGTCAGAATGAGGTGAAGAGCATTGCGATGTCGATTTTAGACCGCAGTGTGGATATCAAGGGTTCCCAACCTGCCCAAGATGAAGAATATGTCCTCAGTCACATTGACAGCATGGAGTCGATGGGATTTGTTTCACATCTCAAATTGCCGCATTATGTGACCTTTCAATCCGAGCTAGACCGTCTGCGGCAGGCACAAACAGCTAAGCTAAGGGATGAACAAGAGGTGGAGCCGTGAGTCTTCATGATTCGAACCAAAGGTATAACTATGCCTATCTCGACGAAGGGTCCAAAAGAGAAATCCGCCGGGCCGTATTAAAAGCTCTCGCCATCCCCGGATACCAAGTGCCTTTTGGATCTCGAGAATTGCCTATAGCGCGGGGTTGGGGCACCGGTGGGATCCAACTGACTCTTTCCCTGATTGGTCCCCATGATGTGCTGAAAGTTATCGACCAAGGCTCAGATGACAGTGTGAATGCTGTCAGCATCCGCAATTTGGTTACCGCCACCACCGATGTGGAAACGACAACCATTACCGAAGAAGCCACCATCATCCAATCGCGGCATCGCATTCCGGACAATCCCTTGCGAGCCGATCAAATTTTAGTCCTGCAAGTCCCGCAGCCAGAGCCTCTGCGTCAGGTAGAACCCAGTGAACGCGTGACGCGGCGAATGCATGCCGAACGCGATTACAGCGCCATGTGGCTTAGCCTCTATGAAGATATTGTGCACTATGGCGAGATCACCATCGGATCGGATTACCCGGCTATGGTGAACCGACGCTACATGATTAAACCAACACCGATTCCCCGTTGGGACCTTCCGAAATTGCACCAAGCACCGTTTCTCACCTTATTTGGTGCAGGACGCGAACGAAAAATTTATGCAATTCCTCCCCACACGGAAGTCGTTCCGTTAGAATTTGAGGATTATCCTTTTGAAGTCGAAACCTTTTCCCAAGCATGCCATTTATGTGGGAGTGCCGAATCCTTTCTTGATGAACTTTATGACTCGGTAAACGGGAAAAAAACATACCAATGTTCGGACACGGCATATTGTCGCCAGAGAAGACGGGAAAAAGGTGAAGCAGAATGACAACCCATGACCAGCCCCTGCTCTTGCGGGCGACAAATTTAGGAAAACGCTATGGCACAGGCTGTCTTGTGTGTGAACAACCACCCGCCGATCCCAAAATGCGCCGATGCGAACAGTGCAACAGCTTATGGGGATGTTATGGCGTCGATTTGGACCTCTTTTCAGGAGAAATTTTAGGGATCGTCGGCGAAAGTGGTTCCGGAAAGAGCTCTATCTTGCGCATTTTGTATTTGGATGAGAGGCCAAACACTGGATCGGCATGGTTTTATCCTTTCCGACAAGGCACCCAAAGCATGTTTGAGGCGTCGAGCCAGGAACGGCGTTCCATTCGTAACCACTCTTTGGGAATGGTCTATCAAAATCCGTTCATGGGACTGCGCATGATGTTTTCGAGCAGCGGAAATGTGGCCGAGAAACTTATGGCTGCGGATTGGTCTCACGTAGGGGAAATGCGCACTCGCGCCAGAAACTTGCTTGAACGCATGGAGATTTCCCCCCACCGCATTGATGAAGCTCCCATTACGTTTAGCGGCGGGATGCAGCAGCGGGTTCAGATTGCGCGAGCATTGGCCAATCATCCGCCACTGCTTTTGTTGGACGAAGTGACCAGCGGTCTGGACTTGTCTGTGCAGGCCAAGGTCCTGGATTTGATTCGGCAAATTCAAAGGGAGATGAACATCGGCATGATTGTCGTGTCGCATGATCTCGGTGTCATCCGACTCTTAACGGACCGGACCCTGGTCATGAAAGATGGGGAGATCATTGAACAGGGACTCACGGACCAAATTCTTCAAGATCCGCAACATCAATATACCCAGTTGCTCGTTCATTCCCTACTATGAGGAGGAATTTCATGCTGGAAGTAAAGTCTCTGACGAAAACATTTCACCTCGCACTCCATAAGAATATTTCTTTGACGGCGTTCTCCGATATGTCATTTTCGGTTCCTGAAGGAACCTGCCTCTTTATATCCGGCCCCAGCGGTCAAGGCAAGTCCACATTGCTGAAATGTATTTACCGTACTTATCGTTCCACCTCTGGACATATTTGGTACCACGACGAAGGAGATGGGCGATTGGACTTGGCTCATGCGTCCGATCGCACCATCATTCGCTTGCGGCAAAAAGAAATTCGCTTCGTATCCCAATTTTTGCACGTGATACCCCGCATCTCAGCATTGGATGTCGTTGCGGAAGCACTCTTGCCATTGGGAAAAACTTTGGACGAGGCGCGTTGTATTGCGGGTTCGTGGTTGGCGCGTTTAAGGATTCCCAACAAATTATGGGATGGCTTTCCCGCCACTTTTAGCGGGGGCGAGAAGCAACGCATCAATTTGGCCCGGGCTCTTATTACAGATCCTAGCGGAACTTTCCTAGTTAGCGGCCAAGAAAAGTGAAAACCCCTTGCGTAGCAAGGGGTTAAGGGATCTTTCCTGTATTATATACGGATTATGGGAGAGCTGGGAGACGAATGGCCCCGTGA
>JAKACM010000002.1 GCA_021821465.1 Bacillota bacterium | reverse complement strand
TAACAAAATTTCTCGCTTAGAGCTCAGATTTCGCATCTGGGGCGACCATCAACACGAACATGGGTTTGAAGATCTTTTCCAGCCCGGAGTTGTAACCGTCGGAGGAGGATAGCCTGATTAAGGCTCACAAAATCAGTGTACCGAATAGAAATAGACTCAACAGAAACCAGTCAGTTAATCGTTTACGAGTTGGAGATTAAGCAAAAAGCCCATTAAGCCAAAAGACGCTGCTTTACTATTTAATCCAGTGAGAGGAAAAGAAGCTAAGACGGGTGTATGCCGCTTGTTGTCTCATGCAATGGTCTTGATCCCAAACCTTTCCCGTTGTTCACGACCATGTTCTGCGCATCACCACACGACCCTTGGGTGTGCGGCGGCAAAATTCCTGAAATCCCATGGCTTGAAAAAGCGCAGTGGATCCGGTATAGGATGCACTGGGGCTGCGGGTTCGGGTATCCGGATCCCCCGGAACTCCTTCAATTGCCGTGGCACGTGTTCTTTTGCGAATTCCACCGCAGCATTCAGTAAGATGGTGGCCACACCCTGGCCTCGATTCGCTTCCACAACAAAGAAGCAAGGCACCACCCAAATTCGCGTGATATCACCTAGAGGTGCAGTATCACGTGTCTGGTTCAAGTGTGGGTATTCAACGCGAGGGGCCACAGCTACCCATCCTACAGGTTTCTCACCGGCATATGCAATGAGTCCCAATCGGTGTATCTGATTGGTTAACCAGTGACTGGGCTGGGTCTCGTGCTGTACCACGACGTTCTGTTCCGTCTTCGTGCCACCACATGCACCAGGAAGATCGATTGGGCCCCATTTGGGAACACAGCTCAGAAAAGTCTGCCCAACGTGATGGAGTGAGTGGTTCGATGGTCATCATGGGAGAATCATCCTTCCAAATCATTTTCGTTGAAGGGTATAATCCACAGCCATCTCCATTTCGTAAAAGGCCGTAGGATACTTTCCCCTTAATTCTTCTTTTACCTATACGAGACGCAGGTGTCGGGATAATCTGGTCCAGATATTCCCGACACCTGCGTCTCGTATCAGATCATATCATGGGGTATTTTTCGCATCCTCAGGGCTATGGGCCATATCGTTAACACTCTGCATCGCATTTTGACTCGCACCTACAGATACTCAAGGAACTCACATGAACATGGTGAAACACGTGGCCAATGCATGCGCACTTAAGTGGCCTGATCTTGGGCAGTTAATAGCAATAAGGTATCCAAGGGTTCAATAACAGGGTTGTCAATGGGTAAAATGACTTGATTTTTCCGAATGACGGCCAAAACACTTGCGGAGCCCGGGGGCACGAAATCTACGAGTGGACGATGAAGAACATCATCCGGTGCCGGTATTTCGCGCAATAGCGCACGAGTTGAAGTCAGCAGAGCCACAAAAAAATCCGCAGCATGTGGTGTTTCGAGACTGGTAGCCAGAGTATGGCCCAGCAAATCTTGACTGGCTACACTGTGCACGAGTCCCAAATCTTTCAACGTTTGAGCAGCCCTACGGGAGTGTGTAATGGAAAATACGGGAGTGTCCGGAGCCATGCGGTGCGCTTCCAAAGCGGCCATAAGCACGGATCCATCGGTTTCTCCGAGTACGACGATTTGTTTAGCGTCGCGTAAATGAGCCTGTGCCAGTACATGAGGATGCGTTGGGTCCCCGTTGATATGGGGAAAATCTGGCGGAAGTGAATTAATGTCACCGGGGGCAATGAGAACCAATTCGGTATGACGGGCGGCTAGATCTGGGAGAATGTGAACCAAGATCGGACTGTATCCTAAAATGACGAGATGACGGTGCATTTTGTTCATAGCAAGACCCCACACCTTTCGAAGATGAATGGAAACCAAGGACGCAGTCCAGCCTCCGAATGCTACTCCGGCTAACGGAATGGCTGTCAACATGGTTCCCATGGCAATGATGCGTCCTATAGCATTATGCGGAGTCACGTCACCATAACCCACTGTGGTGACGGTTGTGACCGCCCAATAAAGCCCGGTAAAAAGCGACACGTTTTGGGTAACGGCAAATAAAGCTGCGCTCACTACTATGATTACAAATACCAGAATGGTGAGAATCATGATTTGGTGCCGGGAAGCCCGGTGCCAGATATTGAGAATAAAAAAAGGCATAAAGTTTAGCCTCCAGGGGTCATAAGATCTCTTTGTTCCGTATGCGACGCCGTTGATAGATAAACCCTGTGGCGGGCTAGGATTGATGAGAACAGGCAACCGTGGCCGGGTTTTGATTTACCGGGTCTAGGCGCATGTTTCCGATTCTTTCAACTGTTAAAGAAAGAACCACTATGCCATATCATGGGTATTTAGCGGTTGCATACCCTTTACCAGGTTCCGGTTTCCGATACGATTTGACATAATATCGGACCCCCGCTTTTTCAGGGTACACCAAATGCAGGTCAAGAGAAAACTTCGAATATGGAGATCATGGGCCTACATGTTCCCCAGCCGCATGGCATGCTTATGATGTGCCAAATATGGAGAATCCGAAATGGACGGAGTTCTACCGAAAACCTCCCCGAACCATGGGTCAACACAGATTTCAAGGATGCGACGAATGTTGGTCATGATATAGAGACCAGAAAGAGCCGGAAAATGGGGATGGCAGCATAATGTCATCTTTGGGGCTAATGTCTGTCGTCGATCGTGTATGAAACCTATGATTATGTTTAGATCGCCATGAAATAAAAAGTCCGTTGGGCTTACGGATTAGCCATGATAGTCAATAAGGACAGATGTTGGTGTGTTTTGCATCTTAAACGTCACCCAGCAGTGCGGTATTGCCACGAGGAGGCATTATGTCGAATGTTCAGCTTGAGGGTCGGTACGAATGGCCAACCAGACAATGCCAACGGAACCATATTGCTCTGGGACGGATTAATTAAACTCACTCACCTTTTCCTTACCCGTCATGTCTGGGGAGTGTAAGTGTTTGGGTAGCTCTAGTTGGTATGCCACTGTCACGTCCAAGCGTACGCTCTGGACTCAGGGCGGCAGAATGTTTCTCCGAAGGAGCATTGACGATTCCGAAAAATATTCCGTAAGTAACTTTGTACAATTCTTGCAACACGTATGCGATTTCCATCTCACCAATGCTTCATGGTTTATAGAGTCAATCGGTGCTACGTCGCGTCAGCCAGATCTTTCTAATGCTTAACTCGGTTTGAGGGATAAGATCGACCACGGCCGGATTTTCGAACATTATAGAGGTTTCGTGTGCGTATTCTTTGGTTGTGATTCCGGCGAAGAGATCGGGCCGATTGGCCCAGAATCGCCAGCCACACCAGCCACAAAACATACTCAAATATCGCTGTTAATCCAATCCAGACGAGGCCGAGAATTAGCCGCAAGAGCCCATTGTGCGCAGCGTCTACCGCTAAACCGCCCGTGATGGCCATGATCGCGGCACCTAAGGCACCAATGATAAAAAACCAGTGGCCTTGCCGCATTCTTCGCCGAACCGGAAATGCAATGACATTGTCCCCAGTTGATGACCTATTCTTTCTCATATAATGTTCTGTCCTTTCGTCTGACACGAAACAACTGTAAATGCATATTTCATAAATTTTCCCTTTGACTGCGGATTGTGTTGACATGCTTTGATCCCCACGGGCAATTGAGACTTGCAAATAGCCATTGTTCTCACCGACTACCGAGATATGACAAGGGTAATGAGTGAGTTGAGCGTGGGTTTGTACTGCTTTCACACTAAAATGCTCCTGTTACATTTGTGTTATCTTTACATTAAGACTGGGAGTCGTTTTTGTGAGGGAAACGAAATTTGCACGATTACGCACGAAATCAGGAATATGTCAAGGCATCTCAATATGGCGTTATTAGATGTTCGTCGATTGGAGATAGGGTGGAACTTCGATCCACCCATAATTGATATAATATTGCGAAAACTATCGAAAATGACGTTCCGGATGGCACTGTGATCGACTTTTTTCGTGGCGAGGCGATATCAAAATAGTGACGATCGTTTTCCTCATGAAGTACGATATTGTATGGGTCACACGGATCTTAACGAGTGTCTGGCGCCTCCAGACACTCGTGGAAAATGAACAGAGGGGTTAGATCATGAATGTTTGGATTTCCATTGATATGGAAGGAATTAGTGGGATAGTGGATCGCGATCAGTTTCTCCCTACTGGTCAGCGCTATCACAAGGCGAGAGAGTCTATGATGACGGATTTGGAAACCGTGTTGGAGGCACTTAAGGAAGAGCCGGATGTGAATACGATTTGGGTGAACGATTCACATGACGGCATGCTAAATATTCAAGCGGAAGCCATGCCTGAGAAAGTGCATCTTATTACCGGCGGGACCAAACAGTGGTCCATGAATCAGGGTGTAAGTCAAGCTGATGTGGCATTCTATGTCGGCTACCACGCCCGTGCGGGGACCCAGTCGGCGATCATGGATCACACATATGCGGGAGAGATTGCGTCCGTGACACTAAATGGCCACGAAGTCGGTGAAACGGGAATTAATGCGGCTTTGGCTGGATATTGGAATGTTCCTGTCGCTCTAATTTCCGGCGATCATTTGGTCGCCCAGGAAGCGCAAGCCCTCCTTCCCGGAATTGAGACCGTCGTGGTTAAATATTCGGTGGGTCGTCGAGCAGCAGAATTGCTGCCTCGTTTGGAAGTGGATCGCCGTTTAAGAACGGGAGTTCAGCGGGCTTTGGAGAAATTCAGACAAGGTTCCGTAAAACCATGGCGGCTTTCCGAACCGATCCGTCTCACTGTGAGCTTGATGACCCCCGAAATGGCCGATTATGCAATGCGTTGCCCGGGAGCGACACGTCTCGATGGATGCAGCGTGGCTTTTGAAGAACCCAACATGGAAGAAGCATTCCGCGCTTTTTATACAGTGATGGCCATGAATAGCGGGCGACCACTTTACTGACTGGAACTGCGGCAAATTTGAAAGGCAATGAGGCTGCTCAACTTGTCTTTGGAGGACAGAAGTTGTGAGATTTTGACCAAGACCATGAAGAATTAATAGGCGTCGGATCTGGTTGTTGCGGCGAGACGGTCTAAAAATCCCCAGTGAAACTGTTTGAATACGCAATCTTGACTTGCAAACCACTTTGGCCTGCAACTATGAAAATATGAGAACTTTAACGCTAAGGCATGGTGGTTGTGCCTGCAGTGAACAGAACCATCTTACTGAGGATATCCGTCTCCCGATTTCTTGTCATCCCCATCTCATTTACGCTACTTTCAAATGACGAAACATATCATATCTGCTTGATCCTGTGCCAAGAGACAGACACTCAGCCGGGGGTTGAGCATTCAGAGAGAAGACTGTTTTTCCCGTGAAGGGCCGTGCTTAACAATGGCACGGCCCTCTTGTTCACTATCCTTATTAGATTGAGAGGAATTGTTCGGAAGGATTTGGGAAGTGAAATACTCGCAGATGATCGGAGGTCAATTGCGGTACCTGCGCCCGAGAAAGGTTTAGGTACAACGGTGAAGTCAAGGTATAGCCAAGGTAGGTGTTGACGTGGCCATGACATAAAATGTAACATTAATGCAAATACAAATTAATTGCATGTGAGGATGATTTCCGTGAAAGACGTTAGATCCAATGACCTCAATCCGAATGTAGTTGGATTTTGGGAACTGGTCAGTCAAAGTCTGGCGGGCATGGCTCCGACCTGTGATGTGGTCGCTTTCATGACGGCTGGGGCAGCGTTTGCTCTGGCGGCGTTGCCACTGTCCTATTTGTGGGCCTTCGGATTAATGTTCATTGAGGTCAATACCTTATATCACTTATCAAAAGACCGCGTCGGAGCCGGCGGTTATTACAGTTATGTCTCTGCCGGATTGGGGACTGGCGCTGCGCTCGTAACCGGATTTATGGTGACTTTTTACCAAGTATTCAGTATGGCTGGCATTCCTGTATATGTGGGCGGAGTATTCCTACCTGGATTGGCACACCGTCTGGGCCTGGGATTGCCCCACTGGTTTTGGATAGTTGCCGTCCTGTTTTTTATCGGTGTTCCATGGACGCTGGCCATGACGGGGATTCGCCCGAGCATGAAAGTACTAGCGATCACCAGTCTTACTGAAATTGTTTTTTTAATTGGGGCTGCCTCGATTATTATAAGCGAGGCCCATACCATACACCCGCTAAAACCTTTTAACGTGGGCGTAACGGGATATAAAGGCGTGGCGAGGGGTATGATCTTTGCCATTACCAGCTTCATAGGAATCGGCAGTCATGCGTCACTGGGCGAAGAAGCGAAGGGAGTGCAAACTCAAAAAGGTCGACTCATCGGCAAAGCGGCACTCGTATCAATGACTCTGGCGGGAGCTGCCTTGACTTTGTCTGCCTATGCTCTCACCGTGGGGTGGGGGGAAAATAGTATGGGAACTTTCGCCACGGCCCAAGCTCCAGGTGTCACAGTATTTTTGCTTTATTTAGGACCCATTGGAGCGGTTGCCTTGGTCGTTTTGGCCATTAATAGCGCATTTACAGACAGTTTGGCTCTGTTGACGAGTTCATCTCGCGTTCTTTATGCGATCGGCCGAGATGAACTCGTTCACGTAAGTTTTTCGTATGTGAACCAGCACCGAGCTCCGGGAAAGAGTATGTCGTTATTAGCCGGTTTGGCGGTGGTGATAGGCTTGGGGACAGGTTTTTGGCTCGGGCCCGTCCAAGCCTTCAATATTATGACCACGGCAGTGTTATTTGGATTGGTGAGCGCACATACCCTGATGAACATTTCTTTGATGCGATTATTCCGAGACGAAAAGAAACCGACTCATGCGATTCAGCACCTCGTATTACCTCTGGCAGCCACCGGGCTGTTCTGGTGGGTCTTGTATGAATCGGTGTGGCCGATAAATTTGCCGCTTAGTTGGTCGGCCGTCATTTGGGCTGTCGTGTTGATATCCGTCTTGGCTTATGTTTGGTCAGTAAGGCGGCGAATCGGTTCCGATGAAGGGAGGCAATTGGGAATTCCGAAAAATCCACCGACAACCGTCTGAGCACCAAAAAGACAAGATAGAGACGGAGATAATTCCGTAGGTATATGACAAAGGGCCGTGGCTTTATTAACGAGAATTGATTGGAGAAGATATGTCTTATCACTTGAGGAGAAAGTGGCAAACCCTTGCATGTGAGAATGTGGAGGTGCAATCTTAAGCATTGCGGAAGAGGTATGGACTGGGAATCGCCAAATTCCCGTAAATCCCCTTAAGGGAACTTAGCTAACTACCACGGATTTTAGTGCAGACTCCGTTGCATAGATGCTAGGGGAGTTGTGGGTTTCTTTGAAGCAGGACGTTATGCATCGTGCGCCGAATAACATGGGTTTCCAACCATATGTTTCTGGCAGGACGAGAGGGACTGAAGTACCCGATATCCCAACCGTAAACCAGCACGCCATGGAAACCTCGCATTTTCTTCATAGTGTCGATAGCCGCTACTAACGCGGTGTTTTGCAATGTAGGATCTGGGCTTTGGGAGGTGGTGTGCGCATAGGGTTGATACAAGGCATTGCGCGCGTTTTTGTAGCCCAGTTCGGAAAGAACGACCGGGTGTCCCGAATAGCGCACAAGACTTTGCAACTGGGGTTTGATTCGGTTCTGCCAGCGAGTAGCGATAGTTGTTGAAGAGAGGGGATGGGCGTGGGATTCTAAAGGAAAGTAGGCTGATATTCCGATTGCAGCTAACAAAGGATCTTTTAGCCAAGATTCAAAGTGCGTCGTATCGACCCAGTTAAGATCAACCCACAAGGATCCAAAAAAATCCCGATGAAGATGGCGAATCAGACTTTCCCATTGGCTAGAAGGCGCTGATTGCATTCCGTCCATTTCACTGGCAACGGCTACAATTTTCACTTGGGTTTTCTGGGCCATTATGACATAAGGTGCCCAATGGCTAAGATAATTCTGGAACCATTGGGCGTCTTGAACAGGAGAACGGTAGGAAATGTTGCCGGAATACACGCCGTTGCCCACGAGAATGGTGGGTACGACAATAACCTTGAGTCCATGATGGCGGGCAAAAAGAACTTCCTGACGCAGTTGGTCTATCTTTGGCGTCAGGGCACCGTAGCTGAGTTTGGGTACATTGATATTGCTTTGATACAAGGCCACTTGGATTTCAATCCAAGTGGAATGTGTCTCAGATATCATCAACGACACTTGGTGCTCCCACTCTTTGACCGACATCAAATGAAGTTCGGGAGAGGTGGCAATCCATCCGGGAAACACAAACCCCGCTATGACATTTTGGGCCGGATGGTAGACGGGTACCATGTGTACTGCGGAGTCATCTAATGATCCTGTCCAGAAAATACTTATCAACACACTCAACCCGATCGTTAATGCTCGAAACCACGGAGCTTTGCGTCTGGGCGATTTTATATAGACGTCTATTCTCTCACCTCATTCGTTCAGCCTGCCGGGTCCTGACAAAATCCTAACAGCGAACATTCCGATAATTTCAGTATTAAGTCGTGGGGATTTTAACATGAATATCATGGCAAGACAACATCTTCTTTGGGCAAGTGATCATTCGGCTCCCATAGACTCGGGTAAGAGATATCGCAAGGGTTCCAAGTAATCTGGGATCAGCTGACTGAACTTCGTATCCTCGACAATCACAATTTCCACGTGCTTCCCTTCGACCATGACAAATCCTTATTTTGCCGGACAAGGCGAAGCTGTAAGAGAGACAAAACGAGGTTATAGGCCTTGCTGCAGCATTGTCAGGTCATGGGGGTCACTGGCAAGAATGGCCACTCGGGGATGTTGCAAAATCTTAATAAGTCTTTACGCAAATACCGGGCCATAATCAGAAAGATGGTGAGGAGTACGAAAAACCAATGCTTGAACAGTGAAGCACTTGCCAAGATGGAACATTTGAGGTGGTGGGCCCATGGGTTGGGTAAAGTGGACCCGCCCGAATTGATACTGTGGTAAAACAGGGTTAAAATTCGCACAGAAATAAGATCTTTTTCCAGTTGATGAAAAATTCCGGGCGGATCATGCTGAAAATGGTAGAGTTTGGCCGCTTCGATATGCCAGTGGGTTAAGGGCTTTACCTGGAGTGAGAACGCCTAACGCCAATATGGTACCCATGACCGGGCCTACCCAATAGACCCACCAGCCATGCCGTGCTGATGCCGCTAGAGCGGGTCCCAGACTGCGGCCCGGATTAGTTGCTGGTTCCTGAGGGAGGAGTTTCCCATGCCCGTGCCCGTGCGAATCGTAGGGATCGACAACGCCGTACCAGAATACGTGGAAGTTGTTGAAGTAAGACAAATCAGTGGTCTGTCTTAATTTTTTTGCGAGAGAAAGGAAGATTCTATAGTAGTCCAAGCATGAAAGAGATTTCCAGGGACCCTCAAAAGAAAAGCCTCAAGGCACCTTATCGGGCTCTCGAGACTTGGAAATGTGTGCTATGACAGGTTCTAGGATCTCAATTCTCCGGCCAGAGTAGCCAGAGCCAAGGCCCGTAAGGATGCGCCGTAATAAGTAGTGGAGTGCCAAGCCTCCAATCGGTTTAGGGCTTGTTGGCCGAAGGTTGGCCCGGCATATTGGGCCATGAATGCCGCTGCGCTGATGAATGGCCCACTCTGGTAGTTGTTAAGAGGCTGGCCACCAAGAGTGTAGCCGCTGGTGAGGGAAACATTACCGCTTTGCTGGATCCATTGTCCTTCCCTTGTGAGTATCTGATTGGCACTCTGATTACCAGTCGATGCTGCCATCCATAACCGCCAGGGAACCCTTACGGCATCATAATACCAGTCTTGAGGATATTGGTCCCAGGAAATGGCAGGGATCGTGCCATTGGCATTGATCCAATCAGGTAGCAAGCCGGTTTTCGAATTAGCGTTTTGAGCTAACCATTCGGAATTTTGTTGGGCGATAGTATTCCATCTGTCATTTCCGGTAAACTGGGCAAACACCTGGTAATAGGCAGGGAAAATGTAAGAGGGATTCATAATTTGGGTGGGTCCCCAACTATCGCCGGGCAAAACACGGTTTGAAGGACTGATATCATGAGCGAGAATTGCGTTAATGAGGGTTTCGGCATCCACACCGAAACCGTGATGAGGCCATTTTTGATGAGCAAGAACCAGGGCATAAGCCATATCTTCATCGGCATCGGTTGCAGAACCGGTGCCAATAACCTGAGCCGATCCATTGATTTCCCAGTTCATTAATCCGTAAGCATCGCGGTATTTTTCGGCGTAAGTCCATAATCCCTGGAACGTGGACAGATCATTATTGCTGAGTGCGAGTAACATTCCATAGCCAATTCCTTCGCTCACAGTGTCGTTTTGATTTTGCGGTCTGATCACACGAAGCATACCTGGGCCCGCAGGGATCACATAGGTTTTCCGCCAGCTGTTGTAGGCTTGATTGGCTACGGTTTTTAGAGAGGTTGTCGTAGCGTTCAAAGAATTCAGGGAATTCACAGAGGCCACGTTGTTCCACCATCCGTCCAAAGATGCCCAATTGGGCTGAAAAATCCCGACATCAAGTGACCAGTTTCCCGTGGGCAGGTTGTTAGCCTGACCTTGCCAGAGACGACCGCCTTGGGTCGACCAGGTCTGCCATATTTTGTGTCCGTTTTGATGAATTTCCACGTCAACAATTTTACCCGGGGGAACCGGATAAGAGCTAGTGAGACTCCAGTGTGCCTGATTTGGGGCTGTTTCTCTTAAACTTCCCTTTATGGTCCAGGTGTCAATGGGAGGTGTACTTCCGTTTTGGGGAAGCTTAGAGCCTTGGGGTAAGGAAGCGACAGCGTCAGATAGTGGGATAGTTGCTGTCTTATGGGACGCGTTGGCTTGCAGTAATGCGGGAAGAAGCATTGCCAGCGTGGTCGCTCCAATAATCGGTCGTACCATCATTTTTATCCGCCTCCTTTAGAAAACGTTAATAATACCATGGGATCCGGTGAATTACTTTCTAAGTGCTCACTATTCGTACTCAAAGCGCCGCTATATTCTCAATGGCGGGGCAGCCGGTTCCGAATTTCGGAAGAACAGTATTCAGTAATAATGTTTCTTGATTTACTCTCCAAAATTCGACGGGCTTCTTGAGTGTCCTTCTTTAGCGCTGGAGAAATTTTGATCGACGGAAAGACAATCAACACGAAACATTTGTCCTAAAGTATCATTGCGCTTTTGCAATTAAGATGGAGTTTCTTAGTGGGCTGGAGTAAAAGAGCATAAACGTTTGGGATGATAATGTCGAGATTTGACGAATTGTTTCTGCGTGGGACGATAGATTTATTATTGTGCTTTTGAGTTATGTTATTGCGATGTGTCCTGATTGGTGACTATAATTATCTAGCTTATTAGCTGGGGAACATAATAAATTAAGTCAAGCTCGTTAACCACTAATAGTAACTGACACTTTGTAGTTGCAACCACCGTATGATTAACTTGCATTATTTGTGTTAACTCCGTCAAACCTTTCTTTAAGTTGTTGGCAATTTATCTGAGCTCTGACCGGTGTTGGAAATTTGAAATCGCAATTAGTTCGTGAATTCACTCACAGGTTTGGCAAAAGGAGACACGGTTTATGGTGACTGATTTTTGGATGATATTCCTAGGATTTGTCGTGGTTTTGTCAATTGTCGGTTTGGCGCTGTATAGCTGGAAATATGCCGATAAAAAATGGCCTTACACGGTTATGCTTGCGCTGAGCTTAGTGATTTCCTCCATTTACGTGACATGGCGCATTGGATACACACTCGACTTCTCTAACATTTCTGACGGGATAGCTTCCGCGTTATTGCTGATGGCAGAGTTGTTGGGCATTGTACAATTTGCTATTTTTGGTGTCTTCATGTATCAAAAATATCGGCGGCCGATTGCCGTTTGGCCGCCCGATCGCCCGCTTCCGTCGGTGGACATCTTTGTTGCGACTTATAATGAAAATACGCAGATACTGACGAGGATGCTGGCCGCTTGTCATCGAATCAGTTACCCTAAGGAGCTTTTGACCGTCTACATTTGCGACGACGGCGGACGGGAAGAGGTGGAGAAGCTTACCGCGAATTGGGGAGCAAAGTATTTGGCCCGTCCGTCCCATGAACACGCCAAAGCCGGCAATTTGAATTATGCATTGGCGCATTCAGACGGGGAACTGGTTCTGACTTTGGATGCCGACATGGTACCAAAACCCAATATTGTCCGTCTCATGATTGGCCATTTCGCCGATTCGCAGATGGGATTTGTTCAGGCTCCACAAGTCTTTTATAACCCCGATCCGTATCAGCACAATCTGCCATGGGGCCGTCTGCGCAACAATGATCAGGACTATTTTATGCGAGAAATGTTGCCACGGCGCGACCGCCTCGGTGCGGTGATGTATATTGGCTCGAACGCAATGTTTTCGCGCAAAGCGTTGGCCCATATTGGAGGATTTATCACAGGCAGCATTACCGAAGATCTTGCTACCGGTTTGGTGCTTCAAGCCGAGAAATTTCGTTGCGTGTATTGTGATGCCGTTGTTGCGACGGGATTAGCCCCCGAATCTTTCGGGGAAATGGTGAATCAGCGAGTGCGTTGGTGTCGGGGGAACATTCAGGTCTTTCGGCAACATAATCTCTTGTCACCAAAAGGGCTGTCGTTTTGGCAGCGTATCGCTTATATCAGTGGAACGATGTACTGGTATTTCGGGGTGCAAAAGCTGATTTTTGTGGTTACCCCCATGTTTTTTCTGTTTTTTGGGGTTGTTGCTTTGCATACGACCTTATCCCTCTTATTGATGATGTGGACTCCATTCTTTTTGAGTCAAATTCTTACTTATAAACGATTTTCAGAAAGAAAAAGTACTATTTGGTGGAGTCACGTCCAGGAACTGGCCCTTATGCCGTTCCTGTCCTTGGCTGCCATGGCGGAGACCTTCAAATTGTCCATGAAAGGGTTTCGGGTGACCAATAAGGGAATGGTCTCACATGATCCCCACACGACACGCTATTTCTGGATACTGGTCGGATTTGCTTTGATGGCATTGGCAGGATTTGTTAGTGGTTTGGATTCGTGGACCCGTGATACATCTCTTTATATGCGCAACAGTCTCGATATTTCTTTGGGATGGGATGGATTTAATTTAGCCGGATTGATTTTTGCCGCTGTTGGGGCTTACGAACGGCCCCGCCCTCGATCCCATGAACGCCGGAGATTGAGGATACCGGCACGGTTGATGTTAAAAGGTGCGCCAGGGGTTTACAATGTCACGGTTGAGGACATTAGTGAAAGTGGAGTGCATCTGACAGGAATCCATCGGTACCCCGGTCCTTTATTTCAAAACGGCGAACTGGTGATTGAAAACTACCCTTATCCCGTGTTGCTCTCAGGATGGCGCAGGCAATCCCAAGAGAAAGAGTCGGGCATGATCAGTCGATTTCACAAGTTGTCGCCACAAGATTACGAACGGCTTGTAGAATTGATTTATGGTGCACCGGAGCCAGGGGAGTGTCCTTCATTGGGACGCGTGGGAAAGAGGAGAAAGAGACTTCCCCAAAGAAGTAGGCTCGCAGGTTCCGAGGATGCTGTTTGGACACCGGGAGACGTGAGGTAATGTTCAAAGCGAATGGAGAAGGTGAGGAAGGGTGGAGATCACAGTTTAATTCCGATGACATTATTGTTGAATGCCACCGGGCCTCTTCTTCTTCGGGTATCACGGTGACGGTTAAACTATCGCGAAGGGTACCTGCCGGCCTGATTCTGGATTTGGAATGGTACCGGGCGCAAGACCGAATTCGGGTTCGACAGGTCTACAGACCTACCGGACCCAATCATGCGGTGTTCTCCGTAATTTTGGAACCGGGCCGGTATTATTTGTCTGTGGGCCTATTTAGCGCCGACTGGTCCCGATGTCTCGTGTGGTTGGATGATGTTCAGTATTTGAGTATCCCCCCATTTGCGTCCCGTGGAACACCCCTGAATTTGAGCGCGTGGGCAAGAACCTCTTATCGACGATTTCTGGGTCGTTATGTCGACGCGGTATCGGACCGAGCTTGGCGGATTGTTCGACCCGAAGATGGCGGGGATACGGTGAGTGAGGCAATGGCCTACGGCATGCTTTTGGCTTTGGCACATGACGATATGGCTGCATTTCAGAAATTTTGGTCCTATTCTCAATCCTATCTCAATCGTCATGATCTCATGGCATGGAGGATTCATGCCAATGGCACCATCATTGATGCGGGATCAGCTGCAGATGCCGACCAGGATATGGCTTATGCTCTGATTGAGGCCGGTGACAAGTGGTCTAATAGTGCTTATCTGAACGCGGGGGTGCATATGGTGCAGTCCATGCGGCGGTGGGAGAGCCATAATGGATTTTTGAAGCCCGGAGACTCTTGGGCTGCAACCCCTCAGATTTTCAACCCATCGTATACCTCTCTCCATTACTATCCGTTGTTCAGCCGTGTGTGCCATGATTCATGGTGGAACGATTGGGCCGAGACCAGCCGAGGAATTCTTGAGAGTTCTCAACATCCCATAACCGGTCTCTGGCCCGATTGGATGGCCTTAAGTGGTACCCTGCCTCCGAGATATTCGGCTATTTTTTCGTATGATGCGCTGCGGATCCCATGGCGACTCTATTTGGCTGCTCAGGCTGGAATGGCTGAAGAACTCAATCCATTAGGCCAGAGGATCGCGCAGTTTTTTTTGAACCATGGTTTGAATTTTTTGCACAGTGCCTATACGTTGCCGGGTGAATCGTTGTCCTCTCAGATTTCAGGCGCTTTTGTGGCCATCTCTGCCTTGACACGTTATGCCTTTACAGAGAATGACCGTAGTCCGGAATTTTTGAGCTACTTGTCGGATTGGTCTCCGGAATCTTATTATGATGCAGCGGTCCAGTCTTTGGTTTTGACAAGTTTGGCGGGTTTGTTTCCTGTTTAAGGGGCATGAGTCTTGTTCGCCACGAAAAGTTCTGGGAGCGAAAACTATTGGGCCAGACAACATCACAGCGTGGAAAGTGCCGGGATCAAGCTTCCCGACCTTTGCTGTTCTTATTGCAGAAGGCGGACTAATCCCTCAGAATCCGTAAGACAACGCTCCTTTTCAAATCGTAGCCGAAAACTTTCAAATTTATTCATCCGTCCTTGCAATCATCGCGATTGGTCCGCCTCCCAGTGGTCCGTGGTGTTCTGCCCGGGTCGAAATATAGCAGGCAGAGACACCGGATAGGGCCACCAGCAGCGTTCCTACTACGCAGCGTGCGTAACGGGTATCACTAATATCATCGTCGCTGAGCATGGTATGACGGATGCCGCGAAGCAAGTGTCTTCTGTCCGCTTCGGCTTTGGCAAACAGTCCAACGACCCGCTGCCGTTCGTCATTCGTCAGGGGAAAGCCCGTAAATCCTAATTCTACAAACAATGATCGGATCGCTTCGATGTCTATAATATCTTTCATAACGCGATGCGCCGCCATCAAATCTCCCGACCAAGCGGCCGAGTTGCCGATCAAGAGAATTTCGGATCGCTCAAGTCCCGGCTTGGCCGAAGTGCTGGCCACGTGGGAAAATAGATCCCAATCTTGCAAGATCGCTTCATCCGAGACTTTCGTGGGATCGATTTCATTTAACGCCAAAGCAATTCCTATTGCGGACGCGCCGCGGGAATAAGCCATATTATTGCGCGGTTCGGCCTTTTGTCCTGGGGAGAAAGGTGCAATGGCGCCTTTGATTTGTACGAAATGCACGTCGCCCGGTTTAACCTGTGCTTCTTGCATAAGTTCTTTCACGCAACGTGCTGTCTCGGCAACCATTGGCAAATGACCCACTTCGTCCGGTCGAAACGGTCGGGTTCGAGCAACGGCCACAGCAAGTCGTTTGGGTCCTGTCGGTGCTTCGAATTCTTGGATACGCCAGATCACCAAAAAATGCGGTGCTACTACACCCTCCGTGCCTCCCGAAAAAGACATCATGATATGGTCTTCCACTTGGTGCCGTTCCAGATCTAAAAATGGAGCCAATACTTCGCTCAGGGCTCGTATGGCCAACTCACGGGTAAAGTCATTCACCCCGCCATTCCCCTCGGTTTTTCCGATAATGGCGACAATGCTTTTCGGAGTAATGAGTCCTTTGGCCAAGGCGTCGGAAAATTCACGGACATCCGCAGGGCCTTGGGTGAAAAAGCGGCTGATATATGTTCTCACTCATCCATCCTCCTATTTTTTGCACCAAACAATTCCTTAGGTTGACACCGGGACCATGGTTATTGCTACGAGGTGCACAAGGTGTTCCGGCTCTTAGTCCAGTGTACTCTTTCGCCCCCATGGTATGGACAAACAGAAACGGGGTAAATGGGTTTGTAATAAGGGCCAGCCCAAGTTGCGGCATTTGCTTTCCGATCCGCAATATAGGAAATATAATCTGAGAAATATAGCTTGACGTAACGTCATCGATTCCTTGCGTTAGGAATATTCCTCGTTGGAGATTTTTTTCCAGAGGAACAAAGCCGGCCAGTCTAATATGTCCAAGATTCAAGATGTCATCGATGTTCTTCGTTATGTTCATTTGTTCATTGAGATCCGGAGGTCACTGGGACACTACGGGTATCAAAGTTTTGCCGGCAAAACCTCTTCGACATTCGCATCGTCCCTATTTACCGCGACCGGATACCCGACAAGCAGTTAGGCATCATAATATTTCTTATGTTAAATAATAAACAACATAATGATAAGCGAGAGTCATTGTGACATATGACAAAGATCTACTATGAAACTGCCTGGTGTTAATGGATGTTGCGAAACTTAGCGAAAGAATGTGAAATTTCATTGCCGGTAATTGGACTGCAGAATTTGTTTTGAAAACGAGCACGTCATTGGATATGCCCTTTATCAATTTCGGACTGATGATGGCTATTTTGATTTACCGGTTGTGCATTTGCGCCAATTTGTTTTGGCAACAGAGCTTTTAACCTTCTCCGCGAGCAACGATTTGGGCTTCGGGCAGAGCTCACTATTGATGTGTTTATCTGTAAACCACAGAGCGAAAGTTTCTGGAATTTAGTGGAATTCCAAGACTCTTGTGTGACAATGAAAGACTCGCCCCATTAGTTCTCAAATAAGATTGGCTGAATCCGTAATGGGAAATCTGCAGGAAATGTATCGGATGGCCGAGTGTTGTGCTACGACGAATTTGGCCGCCTTGATGGCTGGCCACAGCACAATGAAGTAGAGTAGGTTCCGGCGTCATCATTTTGGCAATATTTAGTATCCAGACGGGGAACCTTCCGCTGGAAGAGCTATTTATGCAGGGAGCCGGGGACAGGCGCTCAATCCCACGTCCTGCACGGCTCCTCACGCATTGTCCGGGCCATCATCCACGAACGAGATCTTCATTTTTATTGTGAAGAGTTTTACGGCATCCAATTTATCATCCACATATCTGGGGATCTCGTGTCTCAAAATGACATTCTATAGTTTACAACGCCTTCCGTCGCCGGAACTTGCATGGCTTCTCTTCCTTTATTTCCGCTTTGAGAGATCGGATGCGCTTTCTTCGTCCAAAAACCAATGTACATCTCCCCTAACAGGACGAACTAAAGTGGCTGGCACGATCAAGTTCTCTCGGAAAATTTTCGAGACGATATCGCGTTTTCCGTCACCCGTGACCAAGAAGGCAATATGGTGTGCCTGGTTTATCAAAGGAAGTGTAAATGTATATCGCCAGGACTGATGAGTTGGGACGAAGATGTGGGCAACAATGTCTTGAGCATGCACTACAGGCTGATCAGGGAATAACGAAGCGGTATGACCTTCCGGTCCCAGTCCCAGAAGAATGAGGTCCAATGACGGAGGATAGGGTAGAGTTCCATGATCGGTCAAGTGCGAACGATAATCTGCAAGGGCTTCTTCTGGGGTATATTCCGTATACCACCGATGGATGGCTAAAGGAGGATGTTGCAAGCGAGAAAACAAAGCCTCATTGGCCATACGATAGTTACTATCATAATGTGTGGGGGGAACATCACGTTCGTCTCCGAAATAAAGTTCGGTATGATACCAGTCCATTTGCTGTTGAAGGGATTCTTGAGCAAGAAGGGTAAAAAGTGCTTTGGGGGTGCTGCCTCCCGACAAGGCTAGGCGAAACCTTCCCTGTTCCGCAATACTGTGGCTGGCAATTTCCATAAGCCATTGCGCCAAATCCGCAACCACAGCATCGGTTGTCGATAAAACATGAAGCTGAGTCTCTGGCATTGGAACAAATCTCCTTTGGGAAAATATGGTGCAATCCGGACTTACTCTCGATCATTCATGATTAAGGATGACAAGGCGAGATCGAATAATTGGTCATGGCCCCTGTTTAAAAGTTTCACAATGTCAGCCACCGGGTCGGCCTGATCACACGGATCTGTCATAGTGTATAATTCCTCGGTTCCTCTCACAATCCGGGACTGCAGTTGCTTATGGATGCTTTGGGAGGATAAGACACAGGCATCACGAACAAAAACGAAGGACGGTTCGGATGCTTCGTGAATTTCTACGGGAATGGGTTGTCCACAATTATTAACAACAGACAAATAGTTGGGTTCCACATCCGATACAGACCAATTCATTCGGTCTATTAACCAACCCAACAATAATCGCCATCCGGATGACATGGCTCCTGGCCACTGCACCACGATTTTTTGCGGGTTGGTGATAATCCGAAGACCCTGAGGATAGTCGGCCATTGAAGCCCAATGCGCGCGCCACAAACCGAGGCGCTGCCAGTACAAGTCATCCACCGCCATCCCCAGTGGCTTTCCGGCAAGGATTGCCGATTTCCATGGGCCCAAGCCGGTCTGCTCACTATCAATGACAAGATGTGTGAATCCGGTACTCAAAAGATCCCACCGAAATCCGGAAAGAGGGGGAGCGCTAAGCCACAACAGATATGCCGGAAGGTCCGATTTAATCAGGGATTGAACGACATCTATCCAATGATTGGCGAGACCGCCACTGAGATTCATTTGCACGCATTCCGAGAACAAAGTCGGAGGCTCTTCCGGACGGCGATAGGTCACGGTGGCAGAAATTTCTGCGTCAACACGCGTCACAGTATCTTGAGGAGATCCGGTGATGGGATTGATAATCAACACGCGGGAGGGGTGCACCTGGGAAATTTTTTCAGCAAGCTCCATCCAGTCTGTTTCCGGAATTCCCTTCGCGTACAATCCCAGTGTTAAGACTGTTGAAGTAACTGGGACAACCCCTCCTAAGGCCTGGGGAATTTCCGTCCTTAAGAATTGAAGAAGTTCCGGGCCCTTAATATTCGGATGTTCCCAGTGCAATGTCTCACTTTCCACAACTCGACCCTCCTAGTAACAGTGACATGATTCACGGGCGCCGCCAGCGAAATCCGTTACGGGCGATGAGTTCGTCGGCCTCCGGTGGGCCCCATGTTCCTGCTTCATAGCTGGGGATGGGACCTTTTGATCGAGCCCATCCCCTGAGAATGGCATTTACCAAGGTCCATGCCGATTCCACTTCGTCTTTCCGGGTGAAAAGGGTCGAGTCGCCAATCATCGCATCAAGTAAGAGTCGTTCATAGGCTTCGGGAGCTTGGTCGGCAAAGGACGTGCCATAAAGGAAGTCCATATTAACCGTACGAATACGCACAATGGGACCGGGCACTTTGGCTCCGAAGCGCAATGCAATACCTTCGTCCGGTTGGATTTTTAGCGTCAATAAATTTGGCTCTAAATCCGGTGTGGCTGTTTGGTTGAAGAATCGGTGGGGAGCTCTCTTGAATTGAATGGCGATTTCGGTAGCCCTTTTGGCGAGTCGTTTACCCGTGCGGAGATAGAAAGGAACCCCCGCCCAGCGCCAGTTGTCGATTAACAAGCGCATGGCAATGTATGTTTCGGTGCGGCTGTCAGACGGAATGTCCGGTTCATCGAGAAATCCCGGTACTTTTTGGCCCTCAATATATCCTTCGTCATATTGGGCGCGTACCGTATGCATAGCAATATCTCGGGTGGAGAGAGGGCGAATAGCCCGAAGAACTTTGACCTTTTCATCCCGCACGGCATCTGCCTCAAATGCCACCGGAGGTTCCATGGCGATCATCGCCACAAGCTGCATCATATGGTTTTGAACGATGTCACGCAGTGCGCCGGCATTGTCATAATAGGTTCCTCGACCTTCAATACCCAATGATTCGGCGACTGTAATTTGCACATGATCAATATACTGGCGATTCCACAGAGGTTCGAAAATACCGTTGGCAAACCGAAAGACCAAAATGTTTTGGACGGTTTCTTTGCCCAGGTAATGATCGATACGGAAGATCTGGGTTTCTTTAAAAACTTGGTGCAACTGCCCGTTTAATTCCAACGCCGAATCAAGATCATGCCCGAACGGCTTTTCGACAATAAGCCTGACCCAACCCTGGGGGTCGGGGGAGACATTTAGACCGACCGCACCGAGTTGTTCGGCAATAACCGGATAGAAAGACGGGGGAGTGGCCAAATAGAAAAGGTAATTTCCTGGCACATGCTGCTCTTGTGATATTGAGCTCAATAATTCCCGTAAGCGGGCATAGGCTTCGCGGTCATTAAAGTTTGCCGTAATATAATGCATTCCCGCCGAGAATTGCTGGAAGAGTTGTGGATCCAACGGTTGTCGGGAAAATTGTCGGATGGATTGTTCCACTTCATGGCGGAAGGCTCCGTCGTCGAATGGCTGTCGGGAAAATCCGATGACATGGATTTGGTGAGGCAGCCAGCGGTCTACCATGAGGTTATACAAAGCCGGAAAGAGTTTACGGTGGGCCAGATCGCCTGCGGCACCGAAGATGATCATGGTAAAGGGTTGAGGACGACGACTTTCCACTAAGCCCTCTCGCAGGGGATTTGACAAACTTTGCGTTTCAATCATGACGCGATCCTATCCTTTCGCATGGCAGTTATTCAGGCTTTATGGCGTGGCCGCCAAATGCATTGCGCAAGGCGGCAATGACTTTGGCACTATAAGATTCGTCTTGGCGCGAGGAGAATCGCGCAAAAAGTGATGCCGTGATGACCGGTGCCGGAACATTTTCGGCAATGGCCTCTTGAACTGTCCACCGTCCCTCACCGGAGTCTTCCACGAAGCCGCGAATGTTGTGTAGGTCAGGATTGTTGTGATAGGCTTCTTCGAGCAATTCCAAGAGCCATGATCGGACTACACTGCCGTGATTCCAAAGAGCCGATATGGCAGGCAAATCCAAAGAAAACTGGCTCTCTTTGAGGATCTCGAAGCCTTCTCCATATGCTTGCAGTAATCCATATTCGATGCCGTTATGTACCATTTTTACGAAGTGGCCCGAGCCCACTGCGCCCGTGTGCAGATAACCGTTTTCAGGAGCCAAGGTCTTGAAAATCGGTTCACAATGTTTCACCGCTTCCTTGTTTCCGCCGACCATAAGACAGTAGCCGTTCGCTAATCCCCACACGCCTCCGCTGGTTCCTGAGTCAATAAATTCCACTTGCTGAGCTTGACACAACTTGGCCCGACGCATGGAATCCCGAAAATTAGAGTTTCCACCGTCTATGATAATGTCTCTTGGCGAAAGCAAGCTTAATAGTGTTTCTAGCGTTTGTTCCGTGGGATCCCCTGACGGAACCATCATCCAAACCACTCGAGGGGGACTTAAAGTTTCGACGAGTTCGGAAATGGATAATGCCCCTTGCACTTTGGCTTGCGCTAATTCTTTCACCGCATCGGCACTGCGGTCGTAGGCGACCACTTCGTGGCCGCCTTGTATCAATCGTTTTACCATATTGCCGCCCATACGTCCTAAACCAATCATCCCAAGTTTCATATACTTACCGCCTCACTTTACGCTCATAGTCTGAAGAAATTCCGAGAGTTGCGATAATGCTTCGGCAGATTGGTTATCGAATAAAATTCGGACAACCCGCCGCCCGTGGGCTTTCAAGGCCTCATAGTCTCCAATTGTTTGGGCCTGGATTAACGTTAGAAAGTCGAAGGGTTCGCCCGGGATCGGCACGGATGCTCCAGTTGCCGCGACGAGTTGGATGAACAGGCCATGATTACTGCCGCCTTTGTGTAACTGGCCGGTACTGTGAAGAAAGCGTGGCCCGAATCCCAATGTGGTAGGAATTTTCCAGTTGGTGCCGATGATAGATCGCATCTTCTGCAGGTGGTTCCACACCTCATGAGTGGGATTGACATAAGCCATGATGGCCACATAATCGCCATGTTGCCGTGAATTCAAGAGAGATTTAAGGACTTCAGCCAGAGAAGAACCGGGAGCCTTAAAGTGGTCGGCAGACCAACGGATATGGCCTGTTTGACCTAATTCGGCAACGGCAGGCAAAGTCTTGTTGTTTTCAAAGTGCTGCAAAACCCGTTTGGTATTATCCTTGCTTTCCTGAACATTGGGTTGGTCAAAGGCATTAATACCCAGAACAGATCCTGCAACGGCTACCGCGAATTCCCACCGGAATAATTCGCCACCCAACGAGATGGGACTACTCATTGGTAAGATAATCACCGGATGTCCGTGTCGTCTCAGTGCCTCAATATGGTCTCTCAGTTCCGGATCCGGTTCGAGCTGATAGTGGTAAGCCACAAAAAGTCGATCATCCGAATAATCTTCAGCCGCCAGAAATGGCTCATGGGCAACGGGCAGCAACCCCTTGCCCTCTTTCCCTGTGGATTCCGCTATAAGCTGCTCAATCCAATCCGAAAACGATGCCAGGGAAGTCGGCAAAAGCAAGGTCAGTTTGTCACGTCCATGATTGCCGAAGGTGCCCATTAATGCCCCCAAGAGGGCTCCGGGATTTTCCGAGACGTTATCGATTTTGCACAGTTGTTGCATGTCCTGGCTGTGAGCCAAAAGGCTCTCGACGTCAACGCCCGACAGCGCGGCAGGAACCATTCCGAACCACGACAAAGCCGAATACCGTCCGCCAATATCTGCCGGATTGAGAAACGTTTTACGGAAGTTGTGTTGCTGTGCTTCCGATACAAGCGCCGTACCTGGATCGGTAATGGCAATAAAATGTTCGCCGGGGTTTGCCGTTACATCATTCATCACGCCCCAGAAATAGCGGAAATACTCCTGGGGTTCTGTCGTCGTACCCGACTTACTTGCAACAATGAACACGGTTGTGGCTAAGTGTAATCGGTTTTTTAAGTCAAGGACTGCATCCGGATTGGTTGAATCCAGAATGTGTAGACGCAGATAAGGGGCGGGTGCTGGGAACATGTGTAGTAAGACATCAGATATCAGGCTGCTTCCACCCATTCCCAAGACGACCACGTCTGTATACCCTTCGTTAATGAGATCCTGTGTCAGAGATTTCAAATTGCCGACATCTTTTGCCACGGCCTCAGGCACCATCAACCATCCCAGGGCGTTTTGAATAATGGCTTGGTGTTCCGGCTCGGATTTCCACAAAGAGGCATCATGTTCCCAAATTTTGCTAACTGCATGTCCATTTGTGAGCCGAGCAATAGTGTCCTCGGCGGTGTCGTGCAACAACTTCTGATTCCAGTCGAAAGGCTGGGATTGGGGACCGATTTCCGACATTTTGCTGCGAAGGCCCTGAAACAAGCTCACAAAGGACGCTGAAAAACTTTCCACACCTTCACGCAACAACTGGCTGGTTATGTCCTGCATCAAGATGCCGTGAGATTCGAGATCCGCAACGACTTGACGGGAGTCGTCAATATCCTTGTCCACAGTTGTTTGGACGGCGACGTGGTCAATGACCGCTGATACCGTCTGAGGAGGCAGTGTGTTAACCGTGTCTGGGCCGATGAGGTTGTCGACGTACAAAAGGTCCGGGTATTGTGGGTTTTTTGTGCTGGTGGATGCCCACAACGGTCTTTGGACCCGCGCCCCATGACTTTTGAGGGCTTCGAAGCGCAGACTTCCGAAATACTTCAAAAAGAGTTCATAAGCCAGTTTGGCATTGGCAACGGCTGCTTTGCCCGCCAATGTTTGTGGCAAGGCTCTTTCTTTAATTATCGGGTCAACTAAGGTGTCAACACGACTGACAAAAAAGCTGGCGACGGATGCAATTTGCGCTATGGGATAACCCCGGCTTAATCGATCTTCCAATCCGGACAGATAGGCATCCATCACTTTCTCATAAGCGTCAAGGCTGAAAATCAGCGTCACATTAATGTTAATACCTTCGGAAAGCAACTGCCGAATGGCCGGAATGCCTTCCGGTGTGGCGGGAACTTTGATCATGATGTTGGGGCGTGCCAGTGTGTTAAAAAGACGCCTGGCTTCTTCGACGGTTTTTTGCGTGTCTTGTGCTAAGGTTGGCGGAACTTCGATACTGATATAACCATCAGCACCGTTTGTTCTGTCATATACCGACCTGAGCAAATCGGCTCCATGGGCTATATCATCGAGGACAAGTGCATCGTAAATCTCTTCAACCGATTTTCCGGCTGCGACCAGCTCTTTTAGCTGGGAATCATAATCTTGAGAACCATTGATGGCCTTTTCAAAAATGGTGGGATTGGACGTAACCCCCGAAACACCTTGTTCAATGAGTTGGGCCAATTCTCCGGATTCGATAATGCCCCGGCGTATATTGTCGTACCAAATGCTTTGACCTAGATCATTGAGACGATGAATCGCTGTCGTCATATCTAGCCTCCTCTTTCTTCTTCGTTAACTTCTGAGTAACTCATGCGCTTCTTCTACGATATGCCGTGCGGTAAAGCCAAAATGAGCCATAAGATCATTAATTTTTCCCGAAGCGCCAAAGGTGGTCATGGCAATGATTTTGCCCGAAGGTCCTACAAAACGATTCCATCCAAAGGACGAGGCAGCCTCGACGGCAATTCGCTTGGTAACATGGGAAGGGAGAACAGATTCTTGGTACTCCTTGGATTGTGCCAAGAACAGCTCCCAACATGGCAGGCTGACGACCCGGACGGGAATATCTTCCTGGGAAAGGGTTTCAAAGGCATCATAAGCAATACCGACTTCGGATCCTGTGGCGATAATGATAAGTTCGGGTTCGGGAGAGGTTTCGGCCAGAATGTAGCCTCCCTGGCGTAAGCCTGTGGCTTTGTCGGCGGGCAAGGTTCTGACTTTCTGGCGAGTGAGTGCAAGTGCAATGGGCTTGTCGGTTGTATTTAACGCGATTTGCCAGGCTTCTTTCGTCTCATTGGCATCCGCGGGACGGATGACCAAAATGTTGGGAATGGCTCTTAAGGATGCCAGTTGTTCAATGGGTTGATGAGTGGGGCCGTCTTCGCCTAGGCCGATGGAATCATGGGTTAAAATGTATATGACAGGTTGATGCATAAGGCTAGACAAACGAATAGCCGGTTTCATATAGTCCGTGAAAATCAGGAAGGTACCGCCATATACGCGTAATCCTCCGTGCAATGACATGCCATTTAACGCGGCACCCATGGCATGCTCACGGACTCCAAAGTGCAAATTACGGCCATTCGGAGTTTCTCGAGAGAAATCCCCCCCGTCTTTGATGTTTGTGTTATTAGAGGGTGCTAAATCTGCGGAGCCGCCGATGAGGTTGGGAAAATGAGGGGCGAGCGCATTGATAACCTTGCCTGAGGCGGCACGGGTTTCGATCATGTCATTGGCATTGAACACCGGCAAGTTCGCAAAAATTCCCTCGGGCAATTCATGTTTCAAGGTTTGCGCCAATTCTCGGGCGAGTTCGGGATAACGTTCTTGATATGCTGAGAATAAATCGTTCCAAGAGTTCTCCGCCTTTTGCCCGTGAGGGATGGCTTCCCTGAAGTGGTTCAGCGCGTCATTCGGAATGTCAAAAAGCTTGTCTTCTGGCCATCCGTACGCCTCTTTTGTCAGTTTTACTTCGTCTTCGCCTAAGGGAGAACCATGAGCGGAAGCTTTATCCTGCTTATTGGGACTGCCGTAGCCGATATGAGTGCGCACAGCAATGAGGGTGGGCCGGTCTTGGCTTTTGGCTCTTTTCACGGCTTCTTCAATGGCGTCTATATCATTGCCGTCATGAACTCGGTCGGTGTGCCAGCCGTAGGCCGTGAACCGGTCTATGACATTTTCGGAAAATGCAATGTCGGTTCCGCCTTCAATGGAAATATGGTTATCATCATATAAATAGATAAGTTTGCCGAGTTGCAGATGTCCCGCTAAGGAAGCGGATTCGGAACTAATACCCTCCATTAAGTCCCCATCGGAAACGATGGCGTAAGTGTAATGGTCAATAATGGGGAAATTGGGACGATTGTAATGTGCAGCTAAATATCTTTCAGCTATGGCCATCCCTACGCCAGTCGCAAACCCTTGACCTAAAGGGCCGGTAGTGGTTTCCACACCCGCTGTGAGACCATATTCCGGGTGCCCGGGCGTTTTTGATCCCAATTGGCGAAAGTTCTTAAGTTCTTCTAACGGAAGATCGTAACCCGTCAAGTGGAGAAGAGAATATAATAACATGGACCCGTGGCCCGCAGAGAGGATAAAACGGTCGCGGTTCAACCAATGAGGATCACTGGGATTGTGTTTAAGAAACTTTGTCCACAGAACATACGCCATGGGTGCTGTGCCCATTGGCAATCCGGGATGGCCGGACTTGGCTTTTTCAACGGCATCGATTGAAAGGGTACGAATCGTGTTAACAGACAATAAATCTAACTCCGTAGCGGTCATGACAGCGCTCCTTTTTTATGGTCTTGCGATGTGCCTGAACGGATAGAAAATGGTTTCGGTATGTAGGCTGTTCATCTCTAACCCATTTTAGTAGTCCTTGCAGGGATTGGCAACTTGGGCCATCATATGAAATGGGTAAACATTAGTGAGGCAATTTGAGGCATTAAAGGGCATTATGGCATGGGTATAAGGAGTCTAACAGATAATGCTCAGACAAAGAGTAAGGAGGTTTCTTCTTGGCTTACTACGCAGGCGTCGATATTGGCGGGACAAAAATTGCTATAGGAATAGGCACGGAATCAGGTGAAATTTTAGGGGAAGGCCGACTCATGACCGCGGACTTCAAAGACGGAGGCAAAGGTCTTGACGCTATAGCCGGAGAAATTGAAAAGCTGTGCCATCAAGTCGGCATTAGCATGGAGTCTCTTTCTCGAATTGGGGTGGGTTCACCGGGGCCGCTTGATGGGGGAAAATTGCTTAAGACAGCTAATTTGCCTACATGGGAAGGAGTAGATTTGTCTACCGGCCTCAAGGTACGCACTGGACGAATGACGGCGGTGGAAAATGACGCGACGGCGGCGGCTATCGGCGAATGGCTTTTTGGTGCGGGTAAGGGTTTGAAGCATTTTGTTTATGTCACGGTGTCGACAGGGGTTGGTTCCGGTATCGTGGTCAATGGCTCCCGTTATGCGGGAGTGCAAGGGAACGCGGGAGAAATCGGCCATTTGGTGATGAAACCTGACGGAAGGCTTTGCCGATGCGGTCGCCGCGGCTGTTTGGAAACTTTGGTGTCGGGAACAGCTATCCAGCGAACGGCCGTGGAACAAGCTGAAGCGAGCCCATATCTCAAAACGCTGGCGGCAATAGAGGCCCAAGACGTGTTCGCGGGAGCTCTTAACGGCGATGGCACGTGCCGGGCTATTATGCAAGACGCAGCCCAATATCTGGGATTAGGGTTATCGTATCTTGTCAATCTTTTTAATCCTCAGGCAATAATTTTAGGAGGGGGCGTCATTGTCAATCAGCCTGAGTGGCTAGATATGATCATCCCCTTTGTGGCAGATTACAGCATGACCGATCTCTATCATCCGGTACATATCACTTTGGCACAACTCGGCCAAGACTCCGGACTGCAGGGGGCATTAGCTACGGCTATAAGCAGTCAAGTTCTGCCAACAACCCAAGCTGTGGCGGCTGACGACGCATGAAGGGGGTTTGCGTGATCATGTTTGTGATTCAGGCTTTTGTGAAGCGAATGGATTTACCGATTCAACTTTAAAACCGCAGGGTTGGCTAAAAACGTCGTAGGTTATCCTCGATCCGATTCCCGATAAGACAAAAAGGGGTTCATAGCACCAAAAGCCCATTGAGCCCCATTCCACTTCCTGATACTTATTGCATTCGGATCCAGAGAGAGGCCCAAACGTACGGCGAGAGGGACCTTCTGGAATTTACCAGATATTGCGTGAATCACACATGCCAATTCATCCCGGCCCCGGGTTTCTTTCCAAAACTCCTTAAAGACGGGAAGGTACTTGGCCAAGTTGCGCAGCCTGCTCCCCGGCAGCCTTTAGAGCCTGATGCATAATGTCTTGCCACCCTAGCTGATCCAGCACTCTGAGCATGGCTTCTGTGGTGCCGCCGGGGGAGACCACTTGGCCGACGAGTTGATCGAGACTTTTATCGTTATCAATCAAAGCTTTTTGGGAAGCACCCAAAACCAAGTGTGCGGCCAACTCTCGGGCATGTTCCGGGGGTATACCCAGATCTTCTCCGGCGCGAATAATGGCCTTGAGAAAAACATAGACATATGCGGGGCCACTTCCATATAAAGCCGTCATGGGGTTGAGCAAATGTTCCGGCATCTCCACAACATGACCCAACAAGTTTATCAAGGACATGATCCATGACCTGTCTTCCGTTGCCACATTGTCGAAGCTTATTCCCGTTACCGAGGTTCCGATTTCGGAACAAATATTCGGCATGGTGCGAACAATACCCGGTTCAGACAATAGATGACGAATTTGGCCGATGGTAATACCAGCAGCCACGGATAGGACAATGGAGGTTGAAGAAATTCTGGACTTTAGTTGTGCAAGAGTGGTGAGCATGTCCTTAGGTTTGACGGCGAGCATTATTAAATCCGCATTTGCTACTATGTCTCGATCAAAGGTTACCACTTGTTGTTCATCGGAGTGCCATCCTTTGGTGAGATACGTCTTCGATCGGGCCAGCACGCTAATGTCAGCATCAGCGACCTGGAGCCAGCGAGAAACAATAGCATGGGCAATGTTTCCGGGTCCTACAACAACGATTTTCTTGGACATGGCTTTCCCCGCCTTTCAACGCAATATCTTTATCAATCTATTTTTCCAGCGTCTTTGTCTTCGGATGGACTTATTTTTCGAAATAAAAAAACCGTTGTCCTAAGGACGAACGGAATTCGCGGTACCACCTTAGTTACATTCCTACTATCAAACAAGGAATGTATCTCTCACTTCATAACGGCAAGATACCGTCCATTTCTGGAAACTCCCGAGATGGGATAAATTACATTGCCACGGTCTCACACCATACACCGCTCGCTTTATGCAAGAGGCAACCTCTAGTCTCGATCATCGTTACGTATTTTTATGAAATTTTAATAAGATTCTAAAGGGTGTTCGGCGTCTTGTCAAGCTTTCTGAAAAGTTTTCGTTTCGAGTTATGCCACAGAGAGTGCTAAAGCGATTTTACTGTTCTGAATTTTTAAGCCTTCCATTGAATCACGGTGGGTGCTCGGCGCATAAGCTTAAGATACCATGATCCTTGTGTAAATTCCAAAAACCGCGTACTACGGCCTAATCATGCAAAGCACGAGCCTTCATCCAAGACTTGGGAGAATTGCGAGGGTTTTTGCGGTCAGATTCTCAAGTCGTATCATAATGCGGTCTTGAAAGCTTTGGTTTCGGCTATCGATTTGTTAGCATAGGGACTATGAAAATCACACATTACCCTTATCCTATATGGCCTTGGCAGGTCAATCAAGGATTTCCTTGGCCTCGCTTGCAATTTTTTCAGACACCGGGTCCTTTCCCTTTGGAAAGCGGTGAAATTTTACCTGAGTTGCTATTGGCTTACGAAGAATGGGGTCAAATCGGCAGAGGCATACCTATTTTGATCTTTCATGCTGTTACAGGAGACAGTCATGTGGCACGCCACACCTATCAAGACAATGCCGGATGGTGGGATGCTCAGGTGGGATACGGCAAGGCGATAGACTTACATCAATATCATGTTATTTCACTTAATGTATTGGGAGGAGCCATGGGATCGACGGGACCTTGTTCACCGGCTCAAGACGGACATCCCTATGGGGGAAGATTTCCCCGAGTCACAATGTTCGATATGGTGCGAGCGACCAAGATTTTGGTGGATGCGGTGATTGGTCCGGAAGCAAAACTGCTGGTTATTGGCGGTTCTATGGGAGGGATGATGGCTCTAGCCTATGGTGCCTTTTATGGGCAGAGCCTGCGAGGGATTTTGACGGTGGGATCGCCGATAGCGCATTCACCCTGGGCTATTGCCTTTCACACCGTAGGCCGACAGGCTATTGTGTCCGATCCGCTTTTCAACCAAGGAAACTATTATTTGACCGGTCGCTATCCGAGCCAGGGACTCGCTGTGGCACGAATGGCAGACATGATTTCATATCAGAGCCCTCGTTCTATGGACGCTAAATTTGGACGCTTATACCAAACACCTGACCAAAGCGAGTTTCAGATTACATCATATTTGCGTTATCAAGGGAAAAAATTGGTTAGAAGATTTGATGCCAATACATATATTCGATTAACGGAGGCTATGGACCAATTTGATTTGACCGAACAAAATCTCACATTGCTTCGCGAGACGTCTGTGTGGATGGTGGGCATCACAAGCGATCATCTTTATCCTTTCGGTGAAATTCGGCAACATGCGATTTTTTTGCAGGAGCGCGGTGTGAGTGTCCATTTTGAGACTCTCCATTCCCCATGGGGACACGACAGTTTTCTCGTGGATGCATCGGCCATGGGGAAGATCTTACGCCGCTTTCTTCACGTCATGGATGAAGCCGTAGTCAGTTAGTATAATTTCTGGGTCTTTCACTCATGCTTTAGATATGCGAACACGTTATATCGTTACACTTAGCGAGAACAAACGGTTTTATGCCAGTCATGTGATGTGGCTATTTCATGCTGTGCGCGTTTGGGGTCGTTGGAACCGTCCTGGCCCTGGACGATGTTATGAGTTTCCTTTGGCTTGGATTAAAAGTGTGGAATATATCGAGGGATCCGTGCGAAGGACGCGTCCCACACATAAAAAAAGGACTTTTCGGGTATGACGGCGAAGACTGACAGTAAAAAGAGGAGATTAGGCACTCATGTCCGTTGGCGTCATAACCTATTTAGATCGAGAGAACAATCCATACATCGTGCGAGAAGCTGTGCCCGATGATTCTTCTGACATTATCAGCTTGATTACAGAGGTCGGTTTGGAAGGAGAATATATCGCTAACGAAGGCGAATATTACAGTGTGGAACAACAGCGCCACATTTTGACACAGCACCCTTCCGGACAACTTATCCTGGTTGCCCTAGTGGACAAGCGGATTATCGGAACACTTGAAGCCGTTCAAGGAACTTTCCGAAAAAATCGTCATGTGGCGACGATGGGAATGGCTCTGAAAAAGGGTTTTCGTGGCTTGAACCGTGGCCAGGGTTTGATCATGGCGTTGGAGCAATGGGCTGAAACCCAAAGTGTGGAGAAAATCGCCATTTCTGTCTTCGAAAGCAATGGCAGGGCCATTCATTTCTATAAACGCTATGGATTTGTCATTGAGGCGATTCGGCCTAACCAGTTTCGTATTGGGGGGCAAATGGTGGCTGAAGTTTTTATGGCTAAGTATTTATCCGATTAGGTATTTATCCGTTTAAAGCGTCTACATACTGCCAAAAGTCATCCTCCGCGGGTGGGGCGGAAATGCTTACGGCTACAGCCTTTTTGGCAGCATCGCGCATGGAAACCGTGTAAAAGTAAAAGATCTGCCGGCTTTCCACCACGCGGTCATTATGATCTGCGTGACCGGCCCATGCCGCCGCAAAAGCCCAAGAATTCAACAACACACGGATTTCATCTTGCCATTGTTCCCATAAGGAATCAATCAGTTCTCCCAATATAGCATACTGGTTTCCTACCCAAGGGGTGCCTTGCGGCAGACGGTGACTGATGGCATGAAGAACCTCATCCCGGTGTTGTGCGCTCAGAGAGTCCCAATCCATGATCGCTTGAGGAGACTCCATCACGGGAAGATCGCGGTAGTCGCGTTTTATCCACCCCAAGCGCTGCAAAGCTCTGGTCAAATCATCGGAAAGAACCTTTTGGGGAACACTTCCAAATAGAGGGCCCTCTGTTAGGTGTTCCGAGTCGATTTGATCCTTTATTTCTCGATCTATCACATCCAGTTCGACCTTCTTCATAAAAGTCCTGCCTTTCACTTATTCGATGACGGGCCATTACTCATAGACTATGAATCCCGAGTCTCAGAGTGGCCATAAATGCGTCTGCTTATTCATCTCTTGAGTATTTCTGAAACCCACTTTAGGATAATTAACTCCATTATAACGGATAATGTTACTGGATGAGAATATGGGACTGGTGCCTGTCTCTTTTGGGTGCCAGAATTTCTTTGGAGAGTCGATTACGGTCGAATTTCGCTTGTTATACTCATCTTTTTCGCTATTGTGAGGATTGATAGCGTTCAGATGTTCTCCGGGTTCGTGATGAGCCGATAAATAGGACGAAATGACTACAGGCAAGTTCGTACGTGACCTATGCCACTGGTGAATCAGGGCTCTTTCCGACTATAATGAAAAAAACTGTGTGAAAGATTGGAGCAAGTTATGCCCTTGTGGCTTGTTATGGGTGGGATCAGTTCCGGGAAAAGTGCCTGGGCGGAGAAATTTATCATAGGTAACTTGAAACATCACCAAGTTGAATATATTGCGACCCTCGACGAATCATTGACGTCTGCGGACGACTGGGTTTTGCGTCAAAAGCTGGCGGAACATCGCATGAGGCGTCCTTCTGGGTGGACATTATGGAAAGATGCAGATAATCCTTTCGGACGCATATTGAAATTGCCACCAACCGCCGTCGTTCTATGGGATGGGGTCGGACCATATATTGCCCGTTATCTGGCGGGACTTGGGAAAAATGACGAATCTCATGAACTTCAAAACTCTCACTCCCGAGAAGAAGAACAAATGGATCTTTACCGGGAGATGAAAAACCACTGGGATGAGATGTTGTCGCGGATTAGTCAACGCACCGCTGACACTCTTATCGTGAGCGAAGAAATCGGACTGGGGCTTATTCCGACGAATCGCGATACGAATGAGTTCATTCGCAGTTTGGGGAATTTTAATCAGATTGCCGCGCATTACGCCGCAGCGGTGATTTTTGTTGTCGCAGGTCTTCCGCTCTGGATTAAAGGAGTCCCCCAATGACGGCCCAAGCCATTAGCATCCTCGGAACAAGTTCCCACGTGGGCAAAACATGGATTGTGGCAGGGCTGTGCGGTGTTCTTGCGGACCAAGGGATTCGGGTGGCTCCTTTCAAAGCGCAAAATATGTCTTTAAATGCTTACATTACTGACGAAGGTTTTGAAATTTCGTATGCTCAAGCTCTTCAGGCATGGAGTGCCGGTTTAGAGCCCAATGTGCTTATGAATCCGGTCCTGCTTAAGCCGGAAACAGATTCACGCTCTCAATTGATTCTAAACGGTATTGTGCAAGGTCCCTATGACAGCCGACATTTTCGTGATCGGCGCGACGAATTGTTTGCCGTCATTCGTCGTGCCTATGATCAGTTGGCTCGACAATACGACGTCATCATTGTGGAAGGTGCGGGCAGCCCGGTTGAACTGAATTTGATGCAGACCGATTTGTCGAATATTCGTCTTGCTGAATATGCCGATGCTTCCATTGTGTTGGTCGGAGATATTGACAGGGGAGGCATTTTTGCCAGTCTTTACGGGACCCAGGCTTTGTTGCCTTTAGAGGCCAAACAACGGCTCAAAGGGCTTATTGTGAACAAATTTCGTGGTGATTTCACATTATTCAGCGATGGAGTCGACATCTTACAGAAATTGACCGGTGTGCCCGTTTTAGGTCTCATTCCCTTTGTTGACATTCCTTTTCCCCAAGAAGATGCTTTGGGGGTTTCTGGGAGCGAAAAGCCGGATGCTCACATTACAATTTGCATTGTGCGCCTTCCTTTTATGAGCAACTTTACCGATTTTGATCCGTTGCGGATGGAACCGGAAGTGAACTTAATTTATCAGGTGACTCCACCCGGAACCAGGCCCGATATGATCATTATCCCAGGCAGCAAGAACACACTGTCTGACTTGGCGTGGCTGAGGAGAAGAGGGTGGCAGGACAAAATTCTCATATGGGCACAGGAAGGAACCATGGTGGCCGGAATTTGCGGCGGGTTTCAGATGATGGGAGTCAAAGTAAGAGATCCGTTAGGAATCGAAGGATCTATCGTGGCCAGTTCCGGATTGGGATTGTTCCCCGTGGAAACGGTGCTCACATCCAACAAAACAACGCGTCAGGTTCAAGGGCACGCCTTGGCGGCAGCCTTTCACGGGGCTGTGATTCGAGGTTACGAACAGCATATGGGAGATACTCGCCCTGTGGCCGAATTGCTTTCTTTTAGCCCTTTTATCGAACTGGAGGATCACTCGGATGGCTTGATCAACCAGGTAGGCAATTTGTGGGGTACGTACATCCACGGAATTTTTCATAACACGACGTTTCGGCACGCTATGATTCATCAACTAGGAGGCCAGGGGATGATGACAGAGAATCCCTTTAATCGTGTCATCACAGAATGGAAAGAGGTGATAGCGGAACATGTGGACCTCGCAACTCTTTTCCGTTTGGTTGGGAGCTAGACAGACCCCATGGATTCTTTTGGGAGTCGTGTTGGATATTTTGTTCAGTGATCCACCGTGGCGCTATCATCCTGTTCGATTAATCGGTCATCTTATCAATATTTTGGAGCGTTTGTCCAGACCCATTGCAAAGAGTTCTTTTCAGTTGCGAATAGCCGGCGTCAGCTTGGTCATTATTATCTTAGGCGGCGTCAGTGTGTTCGTGACAGCACTTTTACTGATCGCCCATATCCTATCGATCTGGATATTTCGTCTTCTCATAGCATTGTTGGTCTATTGGGGGATTGCCATTCGCGGATTGGCCGAGGCCGCTATAGCGATATACCGTCCGTTGGCTCAAGGGCGATGGGAGGAAGCCCGACTGTATTTGTCCATGATCGTCGGGCGTGAAACCGAAAAACTCGACCCGTCCGAAATCATTCGCGGGACGATAGAATCCGTAGCCGAAAATACCTGCGACAGCATTGTCGCACCCTTGTTCTTTGCCTTTTTAGCGGGACCCGCGGGGCTGTGGTTTTATAAGGCTGCCAATACCATGGATTCCATGATTGGTTACAATAATGCTCAATACCATGATTTGGGATGGGCGGCAGCCAAAATGGACGACATATTAAATTGGATCCCTGCCCGTATTTCCGGCCTGGCAATTGCTGTATCAGCTATCTTGGACGGGCGGTTTCGCCAGTCGTACGAGACGATGCGACTAGACGGAAGACGGCATCCGAGTCCCAACAGCGGAATTTCGGAAGCGGCCATGGCAGGGGCTCTGGATGTGAAACTCGGAGGATTCAACACATATCACGGGCTCGTGTCCCTTCGTCCCAAAATTGGGCAAGGCAACAGTCCCTTGACGGTTCCCATGATTATTCATGCGATATCTATTGTTATGCGGGTGACCTTGTTGGTATCTTTGGCATTTGCCTTCTTGGCCGTGACTTTGACAGGTAGGTGGTTGCCTTGACCGGCTTCTTTGATGCTTTGGCTATTCTTACGCGAATACCTGTGCCCAAGGGTGAAACGCAATCGCAAAAGAGTTGGGCTTTGGCGTGGTTTCCGGTCGTGGGCGCTCTGTTTGGGGCATTATGGATGGTTTGGCTGCAAGATGTGCCGTCATTGTCAGTGACATTGAGAGCAGTGGGGGCTTTGGCGACGGAGATTCTTCTCACAGGAGGCCTTCACTGGGACGGATGGGCCGACGTGTTTGACGGATGGGCCGCACCGCGAGAAAAGCGGGATGAGGCCCGCAAGGACTCTCGTATCGGCACGGTGGGAGTTCTTTGGCTGATTTTGGGCATTGTGGGATTTGTAGGCTTGTGGAAGAACGTGGTTTTTGTATACGGAGATGCCTTGATTATTTTTATGGCTCCCGTTATTGCCAGGACCGCTATTGCCGCTGGTCTGGCTTTAATGCCTGTGTCTGAGAACAGTCAGCTGGCCCATTGGTTTAAGGAGACGGTGAATCCTTTGGGCGCTTGGATAGCGGTGGTTATCACCTTTATTATCGCCCAGGCATTGTGGGGTTGGCTGGGGATTTTGGGATTGGGATTAATGGCGGGTTTGATTGGCCTCTTTATGGCGTATTGGAGCCGCTTCTTCCGGGGGATCAATGGCGATGTCTTGGGGGCCACGGTCATTTTTACGGAACTGGCTTCTATGGCTGTGGGCCTATGGTTATGGAGGTGAAAGCCGTGACGCACGGAGGAGACTGGGCATCCTTAGATGTTCAGACACGATCTCAACAGGACTTACTGGATTTATCCAGCAGTATTTCTCCTTATGGACCGGGACCCAAAGCCCGGGCCTTATGGCCCTCTTTAGTAGACCGTCTTCACCGTTATCCCGATTGGAGAAAGGAACAATTGACGGGGGCCCTGGCGAATCATCTGGGTATTGAACAAGACAGCGTTCTGGTCACGGCCGGAGCTATGGAAGCCATTGACTTAGTCATCAGGGCATTTTTGCCCCAAGACGTGTGGGTGGAAGTCCCGGCGTTCAGCGAATATGAAGCACGCGCATCGGTCTATGGAATAGGGGTAAAAACTTGGCAACATCCGAATGGGCCCGGTCGGGAACCGGGTTTATGGTTTTTGGCCAATCCTGCTAATCCCACGGGCCGAATGCTCACACACGAGGAATGTCGGCAGTATGTGAGGGGGCCAACTGATTTTCAGAAGATTACCGTGATAGACGAAGCCTTCATTGAATTTGTCCAATCATGGCATGAACGCAGTTTTGCACAAGAAGCTGCCCACTCCGATTATCTCGTGGTAATGGGTTCATTGACAAAGTATTATGGGCTCGCCGGCTTGCGTATCGGATTTCTCGTGGCTCATCCGCGCATCATTCGCAAAATTTCTCGTCACACAACACCTTGGCACGTGTCCTTGGTGGCTCAGGAAATGGCCTTGGCAAGCCTTGCGGACCAAGATTATTTCGATGGGGCCCGAATCCGGCTTGAGAAAGAACGAGCGAGGCTTATAACCATGTTGGAGCCATTCGGCAAGATCGATGAAACTTCTGAGACCAATTATTTACTTTTTTATCCTTCTATTTCAGTCGATGACTTAATTCGAGGTCTAAAAAAACAAGGTATACTGATTCGCGATGCAAGAAATTTCAAAGGGTTAACTTCAGAAGCCGTGCGAATAGCCGTGAAGAAGCCCAAGGACACTACACGCCTGATGCATGCCTTAGAAGAGATTTACTCAACCTAGTAATGAGGGATTTTGATAGGGACCATATGACGTATTGGCCGAAGACAGGCATAATGGTATCAGGCTTCCTGCCAATGAATGAACGGGAAAAGGGAAATAACCAGAAAGGAATTGACAATGGATTTGGTTCTAGCCCACTTATATCCCCAGCGTATGAATCTCTATGGAGATCGGGGAAACGTCCTAGCCTTGCAATACCGTGCAGCAAAACGAGGCCTTAACTTTCGCGTTGTCGATCTCGAAATAGGAGAGGGCGTAGACTGGCGAGAAGTGGATATGGTGTTCATGGGAGGCGGGGAAGATTCCCATCAGGCCATGATCTATGAAGATTTTTTGGAACGCAAGTCCGGTTTGTCCGAAGCTTTGTCAGACGGTTTGCCCATGCTTGCGGTATGTGGTGCCTACCAGTTGTTGGGTCATGAATATGTGACAGCGGACGGGCATAAATTAGAAGGAATTGGGTATTTGAACATCACGACCAGGCCAGGAGGCAAGAGGGCGATCGGGGATGTGGTCTGCGAGAGTACATTGTCTGTCAATCCGAAAACACTTGTCGGATTCGAAAACCATGGCGGTCAAACCTTCTTGGGAGAGGGGGCAACGCCCTTAGCACGCGTTCGTCTGGGGCATGGAAATAATGGGGAGGACGGGACAGAAGGGGCAGTTCAGGGTCATACCATTGGCACCTATCTTCATGGGTCCTTACTGCCGAAAAATCCGCAATTAACCGATTTGCTGATTTTCTGGGCAGTGACACGGCGGGAGGGAGACGATGCTCTTATAGCACCTTTGGATGCGTCATGGGAATTAGCCGCTCATGACGTGATCCTCAAACGGGTTAAAATTTGAAGCCTTCTCGCAGCTTGTTCGTGTTATAATGAGTCAAATATCACAATAGGGTTCGGGTTTAAGAAGGGAGGAGCAAAAGATGGATCTACTATCGCCCATGCACATCATTGTGTTACTTGTGGTTGCGTTATTAATTTTTGGACCCAAACGGTTGCCCGAAATCGGGTCCGGATTAGGCAAGAGCATTCGTGAATTTAAGCAGTCTATGAGTAACATGACTAATCCGAGCGCACAGGATTCCAAGGATCCGCAATCGACAGAATATCCGGTGAAGGCTGTTGCTAAAGACACTGAGGCAACGCGGGAACAATAAGATGGTTTGGATAAAGTAGGCCTTCTTCATGAGATGTCATGAGTGAGGGCTTTTTTGATAGGAGCGGTTGGTGTGGCAGATATTGTTCATTTGATCGGGAATACACCTGTGGTGGAGTTGCCCTCTCTCAGCAAATATGGAGGTTCGGTCTGGGCCAAATTGGAATCATTTAATCCAGGCGGGTCCATTAAAGACCGGACCGCTTGGTCCTTATTGAAAGACGCCATGGACCGGGGAAGGGTTCAGGAAGATACGGTCATCATTGAAGCGACATCAGGAAACACCGGAATTGCTCTGGCCATGGTTTGTGCCGTAATGCACTTACGCTTGGTCGTGTTTATGCCCGAAGGACAAAGCTCTGAACGCAAACAACTGTTTTGGGCGTACGGAGCAACAATCATTGAAACCCCCACAGAGGAAAAAACGGGTGGGGCGATCAAACGGGCCAAAGAATTGGAGCAAGCATTGCCCAATTCACTGATGTTGCGTCAGCATGAAAATCCTGCTAATCCAGCTATCCATGAAGTTACGACCGGTCCAGAAATCTGGCAGCAGATGAATCACGATGTGGATGTCCTTATTGTCGGAGTGGGAACGGGAGGAACCATAACGGGGACGTCTTTGTATCTTAAAAAAGTCAATCCTGCCATCGAGATCGTCGCGGTGGAACCGGAAGAG
This sequence comes from Bacillota bacterium, assembly GCA_021821465.1. GTDB lineage: Bacteria > Bacillota > Sulfobacillia > Sulfobacillales > Sulfobacillaceae > Sulfobacillus. Next base: position 71,498 of record JAKACM010000002.1, on the reverse strand, counting down.
TCCGCTGTATTAAACGGCAAGCCGGCCGGCAACCACAAGATTCAGGGAATCGGGGCCGGATTTATACCCGAGGTTCTCGATATGTCCTTGATTACGCGCATAGTTGATGTGCCGGATGAAGCGGCGGTTTCTTCCACTCGGCTCTTGGCACGGGAAGAAGGATTGGTAGTAGGACTCTCCTCGGGTGCGGCGTATTGGGCATGTCGACACTTGCTCGAACAAGGTTTCTATCAAAAGCAGCGTATTTTGGTGATTTTTCCTGATTCGGGAGAGCGGTATTTATCGACCGAACTGTATGCTCCGACCTCTTCGGATTGGGTTCGCCCTTATCTTTAGGGTCGTGCCTTAATGCCGCCATGGCGCGACGATTCTCCACAGTTATTGATTTTGACACATGATGAGGGTATGATGGTAAAGGCTTTTGGGGGTAGTTGGGGGCATGGTGCCTTCCTTGGACTTCAAATCCAATGGCTGGCCTCAGAGGTTAGCGGTGGGTTCGATTCCCACATACTCCCGCCAACATCAAGTCCCGCAAGGCTTCCGAGGATCGGAGGCCGATTTATTTTGTCCTAAAAATACCCAAAAATCCCCGGTTTTATTCCGCAGGCCATCAAGCGAGTGCGGAGCCGAAAGACCGCGGTCAATTCCGACGATAAGGGAGACGCTCTTAGCGATGGTAACCGGGATTTGCTACTAAGAATTCTATGCGTCAATGAGCGAGTCATGATAAGGGATCCGCAGACGATAACAGTGCCCAGACCAAATGGCGCGTTGAGATCGCCGTAACTGTCCGTGCGTTTGAAAAAAATTGCGATAGACTCTAATCGAACCATCGAGATCCTCCTCGTGATGAGAATATGTTGCACAGATCTCTTCGACAGAGGATCCCGATTTTCCATTGCATCCGGATTTTTTCATATCGACAATTCATTCTATTCGTACAATAATAACTGGGGATAAGCTAGGGTCAGACCTCCTTTTTGTGGCAGTCCTGACAGTCAGAAAATTTGTCGGTGCCTCCGACATGCTGATTCGCAAGAGGCAAGGTGAAAGGGAAGGGCGTTTCGGGAGACCATCGGCGTAAATCGTGCATTCGTCGTATAATAACTTCATCATAAATCTAGGGGAGGGTAGGCGTATGCAGATCAAAACGATCGGTGCCAATGCCAATGGGCAAGTGACGCTCGGTACCAAATATGCAGGGCAAAGTGTGGCCATTGAGGAAATTGAACCCGGCGTGTGGCTGGTGAAGCTGGGCGATTTCATCCCCCACAATGAAAAATGGTTGCATGAGCCCCCACCGCTGATCAATTGGATCGCGCGTTGGATTGGGCGAAAACCCATGACCATGCCGAGTCGGATCTGAACGAGTGGGAAAGGCAATTGTTGCGTGACACACGTACAACTTGATATCTGAACAACCCCGTTTTTCAAGACCAATTATTTCTTTTGCAAAAACAGGAACAACGGGACATCATCAATACGCTGAAAAAACTGCGTCAGATGACATGGCATCAAATCTATGCTGATCACGGACTTCACTGGGAGCGTATTCTCTCGAAAGAAGGCCCCAACGGCAAAGCTCTGTATAGCATCCGCATCGGTAAAGGCTTTCGTGCGGTCGTGTATCGCGACAATCAGTGGATGTCTTTTCTCACACTGCATCCCGATCACGATTCGACCTATCAATAAGGCCGGATCTTACCCAATCTGTCGGATGATCATTCCCGTTTGGCAACCGCCCAAGGAAATCGGTCGGGATCCGCAAGGCCGCTGCAATGGCCGCCCTCTGACTTTCGCCGTTGCGATGGCGATAAAATGCACAATACTGCGCAGTCTCAGAGAAGACGCGAAATCCATACACGGCAACGGCTTCGAGACATCATGTGCAAAATACGCAGAATGCGCAAGGAGTGGTATAGCCCGGTCCGGCATCGTCTTGTTTCGTTTGCGGCGAGGTCGCCCACAAGATGATGCCCAGCGGATTGTGGCCATTCTTACTAGTCGAGACGATTGGTCGGGTCATTTCTCAGTGGTGGATGATGACAAAATTCGGATGCGTGTTTTGCCCCCACCATCGACTCGGTAGATCTCAGGACGAACTGCGAACTGGCATATCATACCCGACAGTCCGAAATTGTGTCGGTGGCCGGGCGGAGGTGCCTGAGCAGTTTGTCCTTATGGCATCAATATGGCCAAGTCGGAGGCCGTTTGCAAAAAAACAGGAGCAGCAGTTTCCCAAACTCGGTTCCCCGATCACCCTGAAAGTTGTACGCGGTCACCCGAGCCTCAGGAGCGTCTGGATAATCCACGCTTCGAACAGATCAGCTCAGTTTCCATGCGTGACGGTTTTGTTCGTATTGTTACGACGTTTATCCAAAGGTCAGCAAGGAGGGCGAGGAAATTCTGAAGACGCTCTTGTGAGCACCAGGGAGGAGGGGGTGAAAATGTGCATGAATGCGGCTCATGTGCTTGTGCCTGGGTGCATTCCACCGTTGGGAGGGTATCCCCGAGTTTGTGAGATACCCCAAAGAGAAAAATGCTGATGGCTTCAAATGAGGTGATTTCAAACGATGCCCAACCGCGTGAAAGAACCACCTGCTAAAGATTCCGCAAACTCGAGTCGCAGCCGTGGCAAGCTTGCTGGACGTATTATGAACCGGAGACGGGCAAACGCTGGGAAACCAGTCAAACCTTTGCCACGGAGGGGGAAGTCAAAAAGTGGAGCCGGGAGCAGTTGATGGTGCCTCGTTATCGTAGTCGACAGCCCCTTTGTTGCCAAGGGGGCTGTCGACTTGCATTGGGAAAAATACGGCACAAGCTGCCAAGATTTTCTTTCAAGCAGGATTTTTGTGGTAAATCTCGAAATACTATCCTGCAAGGCAAACAACCCCGTAACGTCGGGGATCAAGGAGGATAGTGTCATGAAACGATTATGGGCTATATTAAGTGCCACGGCAGTTTTGGTTACCCCTGTTATGCTAAGCTCTGGTTCCGCGGCAGCGAGCCAATATGGTCAATTGAAGGGTAACACGGCTCATAGCCTGCTCGCCCATTCCCACAGTCACGGGCCGGCTAACGCTTCGGCGCAAATCACCCTCTTTTTAGGGTTCAATTTCCGAATACCAAACAACATGCCGACCTTGTCTCGCTACATTCAAGACACGGAGACCCCGGGAAACGTTTATTTTCACAAGTTTCTGACGGCATCTGAGTTCGCGTCCACCTATGCGCCATCAACCAACCAAGTCAGTGCGATGGTGAACTACTTGGCGCAATATCATATAGTTCCTGTCACCGTTAACGGACAGCGGGTACAATATCCACTCGGAATCAATGTCACCGGAAGTGTGGGTAACGTCGAGAAGGCTTTTAATGTCTCGATAAATAACTACACGTCAGGTGGACGGTCATTCATTGCGAATGACAAAAGCCCGTCACTACCCGTATCCTATACCTATAACGGTGTGACATATAATCTTCAGGCTCTCGTTTCTGGAGTCGCAGGGATGACCACATATAACGCCCTCACCTCCCACATACAACAGCAGCCAAATGTATCAAGTTTGAATAGCCAAAGTGGCCCGGTCGGATATTCACCACAGCAAATGGCCACAGCTTATCAGGCATCACCATTACTCAACCAGCATATCACGGGCAAGGGTGTCACCATCGGAGTTGCGACATTGGCCCCATTTGTTCCCACGGACGCCACATACTTCTGGAAATACTACGGTATCAATCGCACAGGCACTGTGTCGGAGGTAGGGGTCGACGGCCAAAGCACCACCGCATCAGGCAAGGGAATCGGGGGTTCTGAGACGAGTTTGGATGTGGAGCGATCCGGCGCCATGGCGCCCGGAGCCAATGTCGTCGTCTATGAGGCACCCAATACGAATCCGGGATTTATCGACCTCTACGACGCGGTCGCAACCCAAGATAAGGTCCAGGTCATGACTACGAGCTGGGGAGAAGCCGAATTCTTTGTCCCTTTTTCCTACGCCTATCTTCTCAACCAAGCCTTTATGCAGGGCGCGGCAGAAGGAATGACGATGATAGCTGCTTCGGGAGACAACGGGGCATACGATGGTTATCCCAGCGATAGGCACCTCGCGGTGGATTCGCCGGCTTCAAGCCCAGACATTTTAGCAACCGGGGGAAGCACGCTGCCCATGGCGTCATCCACCCCGAATGCGAATCCGATAACACCTGGGTCGTCACAAACCGGGGTGATCCCCATACCCGGCGGTAGTATCTCTATGACTGGCGAACAGGGTTGGGGATGGCAATATCTACTCCCTTATTACGCTAACTTTGGGGTGAAGACCAAATCTCAATGGCTTCGGGATATTTATCCGGTCGGGTCGACAGGAGGCTATAGTGCCTTGTGGACCTCAACCTCACCTCAAAATGGCAGCGCCTTATATAGCTGGTGGCAGACCGGTACCGGAAACTCAGGAGCTCGCGGGGTCCCTGACGTGGCATTCAATGCCGATCCCTTCACCGGTTATGCCATCTATGATACCAACTCGGTGTATACCACACCGTCCAACGGATGGACTAACGGGTGGGGCGGCACGTCATTTGCGGCTCCCCAATGGGCAGGGATTATGGCACTACTCGATCAATACCTTGCAGGCCGACAGGGTCTTATTAACCCAGCACTATATGCTGTGGCCAAGAGTGGTGGTTTCCACCCCGTTCTTCAGGGAAATAACTGGTATTATCATGCGGGGCCGGGATGGAATGCAGTGACTGGCCTCGGAACACCGGACGTCATTAATTTGGCGCAAAGTCTGGAACAGTGGGATAACCGCTAAACCGGTATGACACCTTACGTGGAAGGCTACACCTTTGCAGAAGAGTTAGTGCAAATCAAAGGGGTACCTTATTGAGTAGGAAATATGCACAGGTCCTGTGATTACGTCCTTTCGGGATTTGCAGGATTCACGCCAGTGAAAAGCAAAACCACCGGATGTACCGGCTTCTCAATACTTTCCGATGGTAAAGTCTGTCCTTTCAAATTATCGGCATGCAAATCCACCACCTTGCTCTGTCGATTCACCGTAATCAAGATCAGATCAACCATTGTTAGACCAACAACCCCCAAAGAAGGGGTTGTTGGTTCTCTTTCCGGAGCTTCGAGACAATCAGTAGACCTGGCGAATGTCAGGCAATACAAGAGGTGGGTTTTTCTTCAATTCGAACGAGCTTCTACATCATTGGGCAATCCCCCAAAAGCATCTTTCCCGCACAGATCGACCTCTTGCGGGTGGCGGCATTCTATACTGTGCTTCCATTGTGAGAATTGACAGAGCAAGGATTTACCCAATGGGGGATCTATCCAAAGAATAGTTGGAACTTCACAGGGTGAGACGGATAGTGAGTCGATAAATCTGTCGTTTGTGACAAAAAGATGGATGGGAAGCAGGAAATAGGTGAAAGTATGGTGAATAATTCGTAAAGAATTGTTACGATAATTTCGCGTCTTTGCGAAATCTTACACTGAGAGGAATTTGTCTATGCCCCGTCGTTTTGTTCTTATGTCAGGAATGAGTTTAATTGGAGTGTTGGCCTTAGCAGGCTGTGGAACTGCAAGTGCGACCTCTACTGGGACCTCTGCTGGAGGCGGAACGGTTGTGGTGGCCGAAGCGCCTCAGGCTTCTCCCAACTGGTTTTTCCCCGTATTTAGTGCGTCAGCTTACACGGAAGCCAATGCGCAGATTCAATTTCTGATGTATCGTCCCTTAATCTATTTAAACAAACGCAACCAGGTCGATTATGCGAAATCTCTGGTCAGCCGAATCCAGGTGAGTCCTCATGATAATGTTTACACCTTAACCTTAAACCACCGGTACAAATGGTCCAACGGCAAACCCATTACTGCCCAGGATGTCGTATTTACCTGGAACCTTATCCATGCTGCTAGCCAGCCTCATGCACCTTGGGTCTATGGGCCCACAGGCAGCGGTGGTGTGCCTCAGGACTGGAAAAGTGTTACAGCCAAGGGAAACAATACCGTGGTGGTGAGCTTGACGAAGTCCGTCAACCCCCAGTGGTTCATCCACAATGGCCTTGGTCAAATTTCACCGGTGCCGAAATCGGTCTGGAATAAGTATCCCAATAACATGACCCAGGAACTGAATTTCATTCATTCCATCTCAAATGCACCCACGAACTCGCATTATGACGTGGTAGACGGGCCTTTCAAGTTTTCGTCATGGGCTCCGAGTCGTTACTGGGCTCTGGTTCCCAATCCGAAATTTTCGGGGCATAAGGCCACGATTTCCAAACTCATGTTTCAATATGAATCCTCTTCGGCCAACGAATTTGCCGGCCTGAGAAAGGGGTTGGTGAGCGTGGGATATTTGCCTCCCTCACTATGGAACACGAGAAGTCAACTGGCTAATGATACCCTTAGCCGGTCCTATCTCTTTGGGTTTAACTACATTATCATTAACATGAACAAGAAAGCTCCCGGCAATATGGGCCCGATCTTTTCCAAACTCTATGTCCGCCAGGCCTTGCAAATGGGAATTAACCAGGCCGGCATGATTTCTTCCATGTTTCATGGAGCCGGAACAAAGGAAGATGGGCCGATTCCTCCGAAACCCAGCACCTCCTTTTACGACACTGCATTAAGTCATAACCCTTATCCTTACAATCTCAAAGCAGGTAAAGCACTGCTCACGGCTCACGGGTGGCATGAGGTGAATGGGGTCATGACCCGCAATAGTCAAAAGCTGTCTTTCACCTTTAACTATGCCTCGGGAAGTCCGACCTTGGCCCATATTGCCCAGCTTTTGCAAAGTGATTGGGGCAAAGAAGGGATTAAGGTGACACTAGAGCCCATGCCCATCAACCAGGTTTTTTCAGAGGATACGCAGGCTTCGCCAACCAAATGGAATATGGGATTTTGGGGCGCAGGGTGGACCTACCAGTTGGATTATTACCCTACAGGAGGTAATTTGTTTGCTACTAATGCGGGCGAAAATGCCGGAGGATATTCCAACTCGACCCTGGATGGGCTCATACAAAGCACTTACCAACCGGGTACTCCCACCCAAATTCGCTCACGCATGGATGCCTATCAGGCATTTATGGCCAAGCATTTGCCAGTTCTTTGGATGCCGTGGTTTCCCCAGGGATATGCACGTATGACGGGTTTTGCGGTTCACGCGAAAAATGTGCAAGGAACTGTCAAAACATTTAATCCGGTTACCGACTTTCTTTATGCCAATTATTGGACGGTTAAATAGAGCGGATAGGATCGCGCGCCCCGGCTTGGGTCGGGGCCTATACCAGAGCACCGGCGATATTTCACCACGTTGTTTGGATTGAGAGCCCAGAAGGGGGATTTATGACGGAAATGAAAAGGGGACGGGAGTGTTTTTAAGTGCAAGGACAGACGAAGGTGATTACAATTCATTCCGGTCACCATATCTGGACCCGCAAAGTGGGGAGTGGGGCTATTTCACTTTTGCTGGTACACGGTGGTCCGGGAGCTACTCACGAATATTTGGAATGTTTCAGTGAATATTTGCCATTGAACAAGTATACCTTGTATTTCTATGATCAGCTGGACTCTTATTACTCGGATCAGCCAAATGACTCGCAATTATGGACCATTGAGAGGTTTTGTGAAGAGATCGAGGACGTGCGCCATGCTTTGGACTTGTCCTCGTTTTATCTTCTCGGACAATCGTGGGGAGGACTTTTGGCGATCGAATACGTGTTGAAATATCCTGCTGCCTTAAAGGGTGTCATTATATCCAATATGGCGGCAAGTATCGGGGCATATGTGAGGCATTTGGACTCGCTTCGTCAGAGACTGCCCCAAGAGGTTCAACAAGCACTTCACACCTATGAGGCGCAAGAGAGCTACCACGATCCCCATTACCAACTCCTCATTCTTAATCATCTCTACAAGCAGCACTTGTGCCGTCTTGATCCTTGGCCTATGGCTGTACATCGCAGCATGGACCGAATGAATGCGGCTATCTACGAATACATGCAGGGGCCCAACGAGTTTGTGGTGACGGGAACGTTTAAGAATTGGAACCGTTGGGATGATCTGCAAAATATCAAGGTTCCATCTTTGGTGATAGGAGGGCGATTTGATACCATGGATCCCGCAGATCTCCAATTGATGGGAGAGAGAATCCCAGGTGGACAGACAGTTATTTGCGAACAAGGAAGCCATATGTGCATGTGGGATGATCCCGACGGATATTATCCTGCCATTGAAGAGTTTATTGACCGTTGTGAAACGATATCATGAACATTAACATTAAGAGCGGACTTCGTGAATGGGGCATGAATGAGTAGTCCTATGGTAGTCTACAGCGATGTCTCACGACCGTTTGCCGGACTGGAAACCGGTCGTATTGCCGTTAAGGTGATGAAGATGAGTGTTTCGGGGTACGTGGGATGATAAAGTTTCAGATTGCGGGTACCTGTCCCAACATTACGAGGCCATTGACGGAGGATGGATAGAAAGCTGCGAAGATGATCAGGCACGACCGGAGGCAACGCGAACAGGTACGTTAAATCGGGTCTAGAAGTTATGGTCCAACCTTACCTTATTGACTGTAACCAAGCTTCATATGTCTTCAAAAGGAGTGGTACTTTGGTTACATCGGTAGCTTGGTTTCCCAACCAATCAATGAGTGTAGCCATCTTGGGATGTAGGAGGTGAATTCCGAACCTCAATGCGGGGATGTGAGGAATCCGTTCTCCCAAAATCTCCTCCCAACCCGTGCATAATGTCTCTGCAGTTTCGATACTACCTACGACTGGATAAGCTTGTCCTTGGGAGATGTCATGGTGAAAGGCCCATGTGCCCACTCGCCCCACATCATCTAGCGTCGTTAGCGGAATGCGACTATTTGTTGGGACTACGGCTCGCAACGTGGCCAAAAATAAACGGCCCACGAAAGGGCGATGTCTGCGCAGGACCCTTTGAATAGGGCGAGCAAATGGCAAGGACGATCCACGAAAATCGTCCATAAAGAGACCTGGTCGCAAGATGGTAAAGGGTAGTCCTGATTCTCGTAATTTATCTTCAAGCATGGTCTTGCCTCGGATCGCAGCTACATTCTGTCGACGTTCAGCTCCCAGCCCTGAGCTATAGACAACATGCGGGTTATTCCCCGCTGCTCGCGCAGCTTCGATGACACCCGAGCCCAGGCGTACCTCCTCGTTTAGGCCTAGATCCCAAAAGTTTTGCACACTGAAAATCCCTGTGACATCCCGGATTGCCGCTTTCAGGGAATCGAAGTCCGAAAGGTCTCCTTGGACCAGAATGGCTCCTTGGTCCTTAAGTATTTGAGCTCGGGGACTGAGCGCATTGCGTGTGAAGGCATGAACGGCCCTTCCGGTGTCCAGCAAGGCACGTGCCATGTGGCCGCCTTGATTGCCCGTGGCTCCGATGACCAGTATAGGTCCTTTAATTGTCATAGTGCTCGACCGTGCGCAATAGCGGTTCGATGCCATTGGTGCAAGTCGATCAGCCCAAATGCGCCAGTTAACGGGATGATGATATGGAACAGCGCTGCGTTATGGGCGGGCGGCGGTGGCAGAAATCCTTGAGTGCGGGTCAAGCCGAAAAGTCCTGCCGCCAGTTGTCTACTTAGAACGAACGTTATGGGTTCAGTAATGACACCGGGACACACCCAGAGACTCTGGTTAGTGCCACCGGACAGCATAGAGGGGAAAAGAACAGCCAATGACCAGACAATCCATAGGATGACGCCGCGGATTGCCCGGATCTTGTAGGTGGCAACTCCTGCAACGATCCATGGGACGGGGAACGGGAAGGGGATGGGATACACAAGCTGGAAGATATTCGCCTCATCGACCGCCAAGCTGATAAAGAAGACGTCAAAGAGCCATGATGAATTTTTCGAGTTATCCATGGACAACTTGCCACCACCCTCCAAAAAATATTTATTCGTCTCTGGCGCCCATGTGTTCACCTAACCCGTGCCCAATCGTCCAATTCCCAGGCAGGCGTCAATGGTCGCTGAGCTGGGTTGTCGCACCGTTTTAGGGTCCAAACCTAGTTGTTGGGCAATCGCGCTCATAGGCTAACCCTGAGGCTGCAAGACTTTAATCGGTTCTATCGTTGTCAATATAATCAACTCCTCGAACTCCTTTCGTGATACGGTTCCTACCTACCATAAGGTCTTGACTCTCCTGAGTTCAACAAATAGGGGTTAATAGTAGGGAATTTTAAACGTTAATCATGGGGGATTACTTAACGACAAAACTCTATTCATTAGAGAAGATAGACGGGAAAGAGGTCTCGGTGCCGCAGTCCCGATCTGCTAAGAGAATCGGATAATACGAGCGGGAGGACGTTTTCAAGTTCTCGTATCCGGCCTCGAATCTGATCTTTTTGTACTCTAACTCAACCCAAGGGACGAGGGGCCATGGGTGCCAATTAAAGAACGGAATTTGATGCAACCGATCCGAAGGATCGGTCCAAGCTCGCGTTATTAAGGCTTTTCATGTATCCCCCGGGACATGGTGAATCCAATCGATACAAAGCGATCCATCCGTTTGCCAACCCGTTTAGCATTCTGACAGTGAGGGCAGTGGGCCATCGCCCACCGTCGGCCCATTGTGTTCACACCTAATAAGGGATAAGAAGAAGACAGCGATGCCCCAACCAAGGCGGCCAGTGTGGTGTGTTGAGAGCACCATAAGTTTTCCGATGTCTGGAAAAAACTTGTGATAGACTTGAGTCGATCATCGGAAGCCTCCCGGTGACGAGAATGGAACATGGCCGATCTCTTCGACAGCAAATCCCAATTTTCATCTGTGGAGACCGTTCGTTCTATTCTGACAATAACTACGGGGGATTAGCTTGGCTTAACGGACGAAAAATCGCCAGAACAGTGGATGAGGTTTGGATGTCTACCGCGGAGGGATAGTTATGGCAGGTGTTGCACTGGATGGGATTTCTAAGGCTTACGGCGCTCGGATCGTTTTGGATAAGATTTCTTTACACCTAGGGATTGGTGAACGCGCAGCTCTCGTAGGAGCAAACGGTTCCGGAAAGTCTACACTGTTAAAGATTATAAAGAGCCTGGAATTTCCAGACCAAGGATCAATTGCGATAACAAATCTTGAGGATATGGGTTACCTCCCGCAGACCTTGTCGTATTCTCTGGATCAGACCGTTGGTAGTTTAATCGACGATTGCGTGCTGCCCTTAAGGAATATGCAACAAAAGATGTCTAAGTTGGCATTGAGTATGTCGACTTCCGATCCGATGCGTCTTGAAGAAATTATGGACGAATATGGCCAATTAGCTACCCGATTCGAGCAACGAGGTGGTTACGAACTTGACCTTCGAATTGAAAGTGTGATACAGGCCTTATCTTTGCGCCACCTCGAGAGAACGCATAAACTCGCGCAATTATCGGGAGGGGAACTAACGCGCCTTGGGTTGGCAACTCTGCTCATATGGTCCCCGGAATTACTGCTGTTGGATGAACCGACGAACCATTTAGACATCCAGATGCTTCAGTGGCTTGAAAGTTATCTCTTAAAATACCGCGGAACCGTTTTGATAGCCTCTCATGATAGCCTCTCATGATAGGCGCTTTTTGAATTGTGTGGTGACGAAGGTGTTTGAAATTGACGAGCATGATCACCAACTTCGGACTTATGTCGGAAACTATGACGCCTATCGTCAGCAGAAATTGATCGAACGCCGCCGCTGGGAGGAACAATATGAATTGCAGCAAGAGGAATTAAACGTGCTTCGCACAAGATTACATGACAAGGCACGCCAAATCGGTCATCACCGTCCGCCCAAAGACCACGACAAATCCGCTTATGATGCGCGCGGGCAAAGTGTTCAAAGGGCTGTATCCCGTAATCTTCGGTCTGTCCAAACTCGTATAGATCAATTAAAGAAGGAGATGGTCCGAAGACCGCCGGAACCCTTGAAATTTCATGCAAATTTCATCCGTGAGCGGGTGAATAGTCCGTATTCTTTGTCGGTTTCAGAATTATCTCTTAGGCTTAATGATGGGCGGAGACTTTTAAAGAAGGTGAGATTTACTTTGGGACGGGACGAGCACATGCTATTAACCGGACCTAACGGCGCGGGGAAGTCTACATTGCTTGACATCATTGTTCAGCGACGCCAAGCAGATGAGGGGCAGGTTTTTATCCCGTCTCCGATCAAAATAGGCTATTTAAGACAAGATGCATCCCCTCAAGGCATTCAGTTGTCAGTCTTAGATTATTTTCGCCAAGAATTAGTGGGTGCCTTAGATGAGCATGTAACTCAACTATTGTCCTTTGGACTTTACACAAGCTTCGACGACTGTCTCATGCGAGTTGATCAGTTAAGTCCCGGGCAGTTATAGAAAGCTCGAAATCGCAAAAATTATTGCTTCGAGACCTGCATTATTACTCATTGATGAACCAACGAATCACATAGCTTTCGATGTGTTGGAGGAATTAGAAAGTGCCTTGAATGAATTTCCCGGTGCCATAGTGGCCGTATCTCATGATAGATGGTTCATTGATAAGTTCGAGGGGATTAAATGGGAATTAAGAGATGGGGTCATTCGGGAAATATGAGGTGCGGGATATTCAATTAGTCCTTGCGCCTCCCGATATCCGCTGGAAGATATAATAGGATACCATGCATACTTGTTTTGAAAATAATATGCTTCATCCTTGGCACCTTTGCACAAACACTTCCCTTAATTTTGGATGCATATGACCCGTGTGCCTTGAGAGATTTGAGAAGGATGAATAGCCTTGGAAAGACCTTGGGGATACCGGCTTTAAGACGCCTCTTGGTACTGTCATCTTTTTACGTAGCTTGTAAGGTTATGTTCGAAGGTCAATCTACCTAAGAGCCACGATGGGTCCCGCAAGGCATAAGGCAATATGGAGATCCATCTGGCCATACTAAGGGTAAGAGGAGTGTTATGGCATGAATTTTTCTCGCATTAGTGCTCGCGTAGCGGGCAGAATTGGACTAGTCTCCGCGATTACGGGAATGGTCATCGCACTATCGCCGATGACTTTTGCGGCACCAATCAATGGAACTGTTCAGGATTCGCAGCATCATCAGTCAAATGGCGGTTCCAAATTTCAATTAATAAATCTCTCTGTTAGTCCCGTTCAGGGTTCAAGCCGGAAGTTTGACTTGACAGTCACGGTCGCCCAAAACAGTGCCGACGGCAGTTCTGACACGAAGAATTTCCATGCATTTCCGTCTACGATATATATTCAGTTAATGAAGGACGGTAATGTGGTAAATTCCACGCCGTATTCCGCTACCCTTATTACTCCCGGAAATCCCGGAATTACTTTTAAACCCGGCACTCACGGCAGTGTTTCAGGGGCGGCGGAGTACCAATTTTCGCTGCCTTCCGGAGTGTCCGGCAGCCAGAATGAGAACTTGCGCATATTTTCCCCTCCGGCGGAAAATTCCTCCAGTTCGAACGCACGGTATACTTTTCGCATGGGAATATCCAATGATCCGTCTTGGTCTGATGACGTGGTTGCCGGAACAAGCGACGCCTTGGGAAATCTTCCCTATGGTCAATTGCCCGAAGTTCCGTACGCAGCCGCTCTCCCCCTAGCGGGCGCAGGAGCCGCTGTCCTCATATGGCGTTTTCGCAAAACAACCGGAAAAAGGGCAGCAACTTCCATCGGGAAAATCGGCTAAAGAATAATCTTTTCTTCAAATGCGACATGCTCCAAAGACAATACCATCCATGGATAAGAAGTGGATGGTATGTCATATATTTTGGCAAACTGAATCGTAGCAACCAACTACGAGTGTTGCGGGATGTGGTAGCGAAGTTGTTACCTGATTCTGATTTCTAAGAGGTCAATGCAGGCGGGAATGATCGGTCGTTAATACTGGGTTTGGGATCCAAAGCCGACTTGGATTCTTCCGTCACCGTATCGATATTTTTTCTGCCGTCAACAGATGGCTCTCCGATTTCCATCTCAACCCTCAGGACATAATTTTCAAGGGATTTTTTCGAAGTATGTAATGATCAACGGGAGGACATTCGCGCTACTTAACTTAACGGGCGGGGATGTTATCACTCTCAGTCGGTGGATTCAATCGAATTCCGCTAGCAATGCCACATATCACTATATTTGCTGCCGTATTCAATGAAAGGGAGGATACCAGAAATGCTTGGTCGTCCTTTAACAGGGTGATCTCACGACAGAATATGCCTCGCTGTGAGATGACATGGTCCTTGAGCGATTGTCCTCTGCAATTGGTCGCCGCTCAAAAACAATTAGACAACGATCGGATCCGCAAACCGGAACCAAACCGAAACCATCTTTAGGGAGAATTCACCGCCTTCTGTTGGCCAGCCCGAATGGGCATTAGCCTTTCTCGGAGAAATCACAACACATCAACATGCTCAACACTGGCATTCCGATCCAGACGCTGGCGGGGTGTGGATCCATGGTCGCGATTTACTATCAGGGAATATTATTCCTCCCAGTTTGCCCGATTCCTAAGCGCGGCAGCGAAATAGGCACTACCTCTTGTCGAGCATATCAGAAGTAACCGACCATAAAAAGCTGTGCCGATTTAGGACCGAGGCTTGCCGTGAGCATTGTCATTTTGGTGGGGGATCCGCCATGGTATCAAGCCCGTAGAGAACGGTTTGCTTATGTCTTTGTCAAAGGGATCGATTATGACCCTTCAAGTTCCTGACAAAAAGGAGTGATGGGCAAAACCAGGATTTTCTGGTGACCCAGCCGAGGTTGCATTTAAGTTCCGGAAGTTGATATGTTCCATTTCTTAGGCGAGGGAGTCGGGGCACTTAAAGTTCTTGCCCTAAGATCGTGGGAATATTGGCTGTACGAATGCTCGGAGCAACAGATGGCAATGGTTCGCTATGTTTGGCGACAATGCGGTATCCACCATATGTGATTAACGATGCCAGGACAATACCCGCCACTTTGCCGATGAGACCTCCTTCGGTACCCGATATATGAGTCAGCCATCCGGTAACACTTGCTTGGACCGCCACGCCAATCCCGGTAACAAGATAGAAGCCCGGACGAGACAGGTGTCGACGGAAGGTATATCGTGAGTGCAATTTATAGCCGATGAAACTTGCACCCATCCATGCCAGTAATGATTCGAAACCCGATTGCAAGCCGTTGAAATCGGGTGGCCATAACTGAATCAATCCCCAATAGATACCCAGATCCACCAAGGTGTTAACCAATCCCGTTAAGCCAAATCGAAGCAGCTGGCGGATTTCCTTAGACGAATGACGTTTTAAGGATTGGCGGTGTGATAAGGCTAGCCTGAAGAGGGAAGGAGTGCATGCTACCATCGTCCACAAAGTGGCACGTCTTCTGCGCACACTCTTTTGCATCACAGGTACCTCAATGACATCAAAAGGCTGTTCCACAACCCGAAGGAGCGCTTCAATGTCATAGAGCCATCCTTGCTGTGCACACTGGGTCAGAACAGTCCGGGCAAAAGAACCGGGAAACATTTTGATTCCCGCTTGGGTGTCCTTAATGGGAAGATGCAGAACGAGGGATGTGAGTTTGTGGGCTATATGCGAGGACATACGTTCTATATGAGAACGATCGTCGGCTACCCGAGAAGCAATGGCGCACGACTGTCCGGATTCAAGAACTAATGCGGCCATAATCGGTAAGGCGTTAACCGGGTATTCCAAGTCGGCATCAATGAATCCGACCACATCGCCGTGGCTGTGGCTAAATCCGGTACGAAGGGCATAGCCTTTGCCACGATTTTTCTCCAAGGCAATGACTTCCATTGATGGGCAGTCTGTGCGAACATTGACGGCCTCATGATAGGTGCCGTCGGTTGAACCGTCGTCCACCACAATAACTTCGAGTGCCATACCTATGCGATCAAATTCTCTTGTGACCGACTCTATGGCTTGAGCGATATGCTGTCTCTCATTGTGGGCGGGTATTACGACGGATACGAGTTTATCACCATAGGGGAACATTTTTGGGTATTGCTCGGCAAATTCTTGCATAGCAGAACCATGGCCTCCCTCAATTCTTGTTAAATCTATCCTAGAAAAGAAGGCTTGGACATACAGTCCGATCACCCGTCCCAAAGTGTGTCTCAACGAGGTTTAAAGACGGCCACCCTATTCGGATGCGCCGAGAACCGGGGTGAAACCATTATTGTGAAGGAAATCATGACGGCTCGGTGAACGATCACGGACAATTGGGTACCGAGGACAGGAGTTTTGCGGACTTAGGGAAGATGGCTATAGGGTTGGACAACAAGAAGACTACGGTGACAAGGGATCTTCGAAGACTCTGTCATGAGCTAACATATCCATGTCCAAGGGTTATGGAGTCCTCAACACAAACGATCTATTCGCAAAACCTTCTCAGAATAAAAAATCCCGGCACCAAGAATTCCGTGCCGGGAATAGACAGAGTAATTGAGGTTAAGATCATGAAGTTTCCGCAACAATGAGAGACAAGGGCAGACTTTTTAATCCCGTGTCATTCGTGAGGGTCACCGTAGCTTTTCCGGGGCTCAGATTGGGTTCAAAGCGATTGTCAATAGATTCTTTGTTGGTGGGCACCATAAAAGACACGGCGGAGTTTGACCAATGCTGAATTTGAATCGGATAATAGTCGGACGGTGCACCATAGTTTACGCCACTTTGACTCACTTCCACATAACCGTGGCCTTGTTGAACACCAAAGTTCGAGCCGGTTATGGTAACGATTTGGCCGGGATGAACGGCTGATGTCATATCTATCGCGGCACTCAACTGCGGCGGGGAGCCAATCGTGAGTGCTAGGGGCGCTGTACTTTGATGAGATGCGCTAACAATTTGGAGCGATGCCTTTCCCGTTGTGAGGGCCGGGCCCGAAGCGCCGCCGGGAATCTGCACTTGAATTTGATCATTGGTCCACTGTATAACCTCTACTTTATAAACATCAGACGGGGCCCCATAGTTAATGCCATTTTGAGAAATGAGAATATAACCCGAACCTTGTTGATTGCCGAAGTGAGACCCTGAGATCGTCACCAGGCCTCCCGGATATATGTTTTGCGAAGCAATAGAGGCATTGGGGTGAGATCCGGGCAAAATGGTTAAGGGGGCGGGTGTAGACACCACTTGGCTTCCGGTTTCGACAATAATCTGGGCTGATCCGGTACTGAGAGCGGGGCCCGAAGCACCGCCGGGAATCACAAAGCGGATTTGATTTGGTGTCCATGATTGGATCGACACGGTATAAGCGTCTTGAATTCCTCCGTAATTTATTCCATTTTGGCTGATGACTACATGAGAATTGACGCTTTTTTCTCCGAAACCCGATCCGGATAGTGTGATGGTGTCCCCGGGTGTACCACTCAAGGGTTCCCGAATCGTGGGCAGATTTGCTTGGTAAGTGGTCATAGTTCCGGGCATATCAGTGGTTATCTGAAAGTTAGAGGGTGAAACCGACTGATTGCTGTAAATCCCTATGGAAGCCGGAGGTATTTGGGACGATGAATGAGATAAAGACAAAGTCTGTGTTTGTGTGCCGGTATTAATGGCAAACACGTGTGAGCCTTGATTAGAAGTCACTTGTCCCACGACCGTGTTGGGCGTGGCCCACAGGGACAAACGGCCTTGGGATCCAATAGCTTGCATAAATTGGGACAAGTCCACGGCGGAAGGATAAAAGGCATTCATGCCCAACTCAGGGCTTTGGCCGTCTCCGGTTAGAGCGAAGAGTCCAAAAGGTTGGGAAGAATTTGTTGCGACCGGCCATGATGAGTTGGCGACATGAGCTTGGCCGTCATAACTCCAAATAAAGAGTCTGTTCGCGGAAAAAGCTCTCCAAAGCATGGCACTTTCGACCATGGCTGCGCCGTAAATCGGTTGCAACGATTGGGGTCCTGGCTGCCCATAGGGATTAAATTCGGTGACCCAGGTTTGTATGTGAGAGGCGTACTGGGGAGGGACATTGGCGGCAATTTCCGTTTTTATAAACTGCATAGCCTGGGCAATTTCTCCCGGCAAGCTGGCCAAAAGCGAATGATTACTCAGAGTTTGTTGATTCGGATAATCGTGAACGCTGACAAAATTGATGTAGGGGCCATCTTGGCGCAACACCGTCTGATCCCATTGCAAGCTGTTGGGACCTTGGCCCAGTGTAAAGGAGACCCCCACCTTCATTGCGGGATCGACCAGGTGAATGGCTTGGGCAATCAAGGCCGACTGATGGGCATAATACTGCGGGGAAAATGAAGGGTTAAGATTGGCATAGTGATCCCATGATCCGTACTCTTCACTGCCGATCACGATGGCTGATATGGGCAGATGCTGTGCCATGATGTATTGTGTGAGCTCTGCGGCGTCTTGGGGGGTGCCACCGCCGGTAAACGTAGGATTTTCATCATAATTAAAGATGAACAACCCTTGATTGCCGGTCGATTGTAAGATGTGGCCCCAGTCCTTTAAGGAAACTGGAGCCTGTCCGCCGGAACGAAAAGAATTCGATGTCCAACTCCATTCATTCGCATTGGGAAACTGTTGCATCCCGAAGTCTAATTGTTTTAAAGCGGGAAGCGTGGAGGGAGCATTAAGTTGATTATCGTAAGAGAATACATTGATCCCGTAATCAAGGCGACTAATGGTGGTGCGAAGTGGTGAGGGGATCTGAACTGTGGCCGTGCTGTCCATTTTCAGGGGAACATTGGTGGTGCTAAGAATCATAAGACCTAGACAAACGACTAGAGTTTTCGCGAGAACGCGCATATCGACTATTCCCCCTTGTGCGGAGAATGTTGAAAAAAAGGACACCTTCCCGAAAGTTGGGAAAGTGTCCTTTTTTTATCCGCTCCCATTTCGGCAACTGGCTGGCATTCGCTTATTAACGAGAAGCCCCTCTAGTTTTGCGTCCCTAGTTTTCGCTAGGTTTGCCCTTTTCGATGCGCCCTTCTGTTCAACCTCTCATCTTTGTTATCACTTTTTGTGTCACGCAATTGTTGAACAATTAGAGGAAGATGTTTATGATGATATTTTTACCATAATCGGTCGGATTTCTTTCGTCAAATCGTATCCGGATAATTCTTCGTAAATTTTTTTGGATACCACGCACGGGGTATCAATGCAACATCTCGAAGCGATAAATTCTAGGGGGCCGAGGGTAAAATGGCATAGAGCCGGTAGTTATTTCCCCCGGGGAAAGCCCGAATAAGGCGTGTCCATGTTACGTGTCCGGCCCACAATCCAGGCCATGCGCGATTAATGGCGTCCAGTTGCGCGACCTTTATCGGCTCGGGGACGAGAAATGCGGCAATGCGTCCTTTCGGATTATGAAGAACTGACGAAAAATTGTAATCGGATGTGATGGTGAACTGATTGAGGTGCTGGGAGCGAATAATAATCGGCCAATCAATAAAAGTGTCCGCCAAAATACTGAGATGGGGATGGTGATTGATATATTGTATAAGCCGTTGGTCACCATAAAAAGGATTGTTTCCGGTATTTTTCAAGGACTGACCTTGAAAGACGGCATTGAGAATCTGTCCGTCTGGGTGGCCCAGATAGGATACCTGCAAAGTTTTTGCCGTGAACATGCTGCCGGAGATAAAAAGGACCATGAGAAATATGCCGGCCCATACTCGCCGGGTTTTTGACCAAGATTGTCGTGCAGAGAAAATTTTGTGGGCGGCAAAGGATCCCAAAAGAATTCCGTTGGGAATAAATTCAAGAAAGTATCGGTCCCATTGGCCCAAATGTCCTTCATAGGAGAAGAACAGCTCCAGTAATTCTGCCCCGATGGTTCCTGCAATGAGAATAAGAGCGCGTGGATCGCGCTTTTTTCCGAAAGAGTACCACAAGGTTACCAAAAATCCGGGGTAAATGGGCCAATATAATAGGCCAAAGCGTACAATATAAAGAATGGCGCTTAAGATATGGTGATGGGCCTTGATCATAGCGGAGGTCATGTAGGCTCCGGTTGCGGTTTGGGCTAAATTGCCATAACTGGAATTGAGAAAATAAAGCGGGTTTTTCATGATAATCCAGTTAAAATAGATCCAGACCCCTCCCGCAAACACAATAGGCGCACCTAAAAGAATTGCGGAGCCTTGTATGTGAGATAAGTGTTTTGTTCCCCATTGCCCCAAGATTAGGGCGATTATCACCAGAAGACCGAAGGGCACGGCTTCGTAGCGCATTCCCAAACCCATGGCTAGCCAAATACCCGCCGCAACCAAACGGCGAAGCGAACCGGACTGAAGATAATCGAAGAGCCCGCTGTAGGTTCCTAACATACATGCCACCCACATGATATCGCTCATCCCATTAGCCCCATAAAGGACGATAAGGGGATTGAGAGAAAAGCACAAAGTCAGGATTATTCGCCACGACTTCGGTAGGGACATATTTTGGAGAATACGGGCAAGATGATACGTTCCTACAGATCCCAATCCGGCTGAGATTAACGATCCGGCCAGGCCTTTAGTGACAACAGATCCGAACCACGGATGAAGAGTCACGAGAGGGAGTTCCAAGAGGCTGGGCAATGGGTTCCAAATAAAGCCAATGGCGCCCAAATGGGGATTGCGGCTGAATAATACGTAATAGGCGTTGGCTACTCGAGATATCGCGTCTCCCGCGTAGTAATGAATGTCGAATACAAGATACACCGCGGCGGCACAATTCACAACAAATGCCAACAATGAGAGTAAGGTTTCAAGGCTCATTTTATGACGGGTTTCTGTGACCAGGGGAGATTTTATCTCTGGTGCGTGAAGGGGCTCAATACGGCGTGGAGAATCAACGATAGCACTACTCATGGGAATCCTCCAGAGGAACACTTGTCGGAATAGGGATGAGCCCTTTCACTTTATTACGCTTTTTCTGTGAGGACAGCAGGCCATAAACTATTCCTGTACCTACAAAAAAAGTTAAGGGGGCGAAATCGATGATCCAAAAGGTCCCAAGCATTAATATCAAACTTGCCGCGACAACAATCAGTGGCCCTATAATGATGTAATGTCGAAATAACATGACTGACTCCTTTCGATTACGATGATGTTTCGCGAGAATCCGGCCGATTAAGGGCGACGTTCGGGAAGATGGGTTCAAGTTGAGCCGTTTCATGGTTAATGGCTTCCTTCCTGCCCCACAACATTTGGCGTTTGTCCTCCGATTTTCTTCCAGTCAAC
Source organism: Bacillota bacterium (assembly GCA_021821465.1). Classification (GTDB taxonomy): domain Bacteria; phylum Bacillota; class Sulfobacillia; order Sulfobacillales; family Sulfobacillaceae; genus Sulfobacillus. Next base: position 50,302 of record JAKACM010000002.1, on the reverse strand, counting down.
CAGCCCATGTTGAGTTTTTTCCCAATGTGAGGGCCTGGTTATAAGCTGGATTAGAGCCTTCCATGAGGCTAAGGACATCATGCTCCAGTAAATGGGAGTGAGGATGGCATAGGGTATCAAGTCCCAGTGGCCGCGTTTGGCTGCTCCCACAATGTTGAGGTAAGTAAAGGCAAAATTGCCGATCAAAAGATTTATCATACCCAGATAATAAATACCGGGTGGAAACAGATGCGGGATGATATCCCAATGCGTCATAAACCAGAGTGAGGTGATAAACCAGTACACGGGATTTAGGATAAACATCAAAGGAGTGCCCAAAATTGCCAAATGAAATCCCCAAAAACCCTTGCGCCCTAATTGCCGGCGCAATTGGAGAGGATGACGCATGTGTACGAACCATGTTTGCAAGTAGCCTTTTATCCAACGGGAACGCTGTCTGATCCAGTTGATAAACTCGGAATTGGCTTCTTCATAAGTTATGGAATCCATGACAAGGGTGCGGTAGCCGGCTTTGTGCAACCGAATTCCCAGATCTGCATCTTCAGTCACGTTGTACGGATCCCATGCTCCGATTTCTTTCAGGACGCGGGTGCGGAAATGATTGGACGTGCCTCCTAACGGAATGGGCATATCGGCCGCATGAAGAGCCGGCAACAGCAAGTCAAACCAGGCGCCGTATTCTGCGGTAAACCACCGGGTTAGGAGATTTTGATTTGCATTAAAGTAGGACAACTTGGCTTGAACACAAGCCAAACGGCTGTCCTTTTCACGAAAAGCCAACAGCGCCTTTTTCAGTTGCAAGGGGTCCGGCAGATCTTCGGCGTCATAGATCGTAATGAACTCTCCCCGTGCGCGTTGTAATCCAAAATTGCAAGCCTTGGGTTTGGTCCGTGGTTCAGCCACCGGAACCACGACGATTTCGACAAAATGGGGGAGATGAGCTTGGCGGGCGGCCGCCAAAGTTGTTTCGTCATCTTCCTCCAGCAAGAGTTTAACGTCCAGACGATCCCCAGGATAATCCAATTGCTCCAGAGCTTGAGTCATAATGGGCAGAACCGCAGCTTCATCGCGTGCTGGGATTAAAATCGTGTACATGGGAAGATCCGAATCCTTCAGTTTTTGCAAATCTTCGGCAGTGAAACGCAGATCGTTCTGGGATTGTGTGCCTTTGTTGATAATCCATAGCCGATGGCCCACTAAGGTGGCGTAAGCGAGAATCAACATACTGCTTATCACCGAGAGAGATATTTGAGGACGCCATAGGATCATGACGATGATAAGCAAACTCATTAGCAAGAGGGTTAAGGATTGAGATCGCGTCAAGGTTTTGGTGGCGGAATTCTCTGGACTTGTGCTGAGAAGATGAGACTGGCTCAGATTAAGGTCCTGTTCCTGATAATGAGAAGCCAGTCGCCATGCGATATCTCTTTCCCCGGTTAATGTGAGGGTGATCCGTTTGTCGGTTTTTGCGGCCAAGGACATGGGGCCCTTGTTGTCAAAAGGATTAACCACAGCGATTAGGATTTCTTGTGATGTGTGGCGAATGGGGACCATGGCATAGTGTCTCCATTCTTCTTTGGTTAAAAGAGACCAAATGTCGTCAAGATTCGGATGATCCGGGGGATTCGTGTCAAGAAGATTGTTTAAAGGTATGCCGGTTTGCTCACTCAGCACAGTGGCGACTTGCCAAGAATTTAGAAGATTTATGGTCATACACGCTTGCCCGATGGGCCCTTTTTGTTGATGTTGAGCGGCAAGAGCCTGATCAATCAACTGAGGGTTTAGAGAAAAATTTTTGACGGCAATTTCTCCAAAGAGTGGCGGGCTTTCATTCCCCTCGCCATAGACTTGCCATTGAGCCATCAACAAATCAATTAAAACGGTACGATAGATGCGTATGGGTCCTAAAGGGTCCAAAAGTGCCCAAGCGGCAGGGGATAACGGTTCGGCTGCAGCCACCCATAAACAGCCGTCTTCGCGGCGAAAGGGCAGAATACCGGCATCTCGTGCCTGATCGGCTCGGAGGAGAAATGCTGCGGAGGGATCAATCTTCGGCATCACGGTCTCTTTTTGTTGCCTATTCGCAATCAAAGTGACAGATGGAACCTGATTCCACAGTTCTATAACACTCACACTCACGGAGGTTGCCTCACTTCGTATTTTTTTGATCTCTTGCTCGATTGAATAACTTGTCTGCTTGTGGGAGGAGATGTTTTGTCATTAGACTTTTATCCCGGAAATTATCTTGGCCCGGGATTTTCGAGACTGTTACGGAAAATTGTGCCGGCCATTGCCACCAAAGTCGTCCGCGTTTTCACAATCCAGGAATCCCAATGACCTTGGGAGGATGGTGCTACCATGGACTGAACCACCGATAAAGGTTTCAAAGAGCCTGGGGAGCGAAATCCCGGGGGAAGAAGGGGAGCATTGTGCGGAAAAGCAGCGATTGACCACCGCATATACCGAATTTGACCGTGAACACTAACCGCGTCGTTCCATTCCACATCGACGTAGGTCGAACGGGGACCTCCGACATAATTGGGCGGCAGTTGAACACTGTAAGCCGTGGCAATGACTCCGGGTACCAGTTGGAATGACTTCACAGCCTTTAGGGTATCTCCATGATACAAAAGGCAGGCATGAAATCCGTATGTTGCCAATTTAGCCGCGGAAGGCGTGCTCCACATTTCGACGAGGGCCTGGCCCGTGCCGGCAGAAATGAAATACATATCGGCCTGAGTGGCCGCCCCCGGCCCCAAAACCGAAGATTCATTGGCATAATACACCGGGTTTTTTGCAAACCCCGGTAAGGGGGGAAGAAAGGTACGAGGATTGAAAACCGGTACTGTAGACGGATTCCCAAAGGATCCTTCGGGAAGTGAAAACAATGGCCACAAGAGAATCACGATGATTCCGGCTAAAACCGCGGCACTGCTTATTCGCCCCCATCCGGGTTTCTTAATGTGAGGGTCTAAAGAGAGAGGGGGAACACCGAGCCCGAGAGGTCGAGACAAAAGCAGGAGTCCTGCGACCAAAAGGGCAAATAACAAAAAGCCGAGGATGGGATGAATATCGGAAAAAGTGATGCCGGGACCAATCAGGTGAACGGCCAGCACAATAATAGCCAGACGGACCCAGTTAATAATTAGGGATCCGAGAAGAGCCAGGAGACTAATCCACATCTTGCTTATCAGGCGTCCTTTGAAGGCAAACCATAAAACCGGAATGACGATGGCAGAACCCAAGAGACTGTCTGCACCGCTACAGGCTTGAGCCACCACAACCAGAACCGGATGGTTGTGGTACAACACCGAGAATGTTCCAACGGGCAAGGAAGGAACAAGCCATTGGACATCATGAGAGAACAGAACCAAGGATCCGACTGCCCAATGGACCAATACATTTTGCGTAGCGTTGGCGACAGCTTCAAAAATTGGAGGCCAGACCAAGAACAAATAGGTTAAGGGAGCCAGAACGGCTCTGGTGGCAGAAAGTCCCCAAAAGAGCCAGGTCATGGCCAAAATCCAAAACGGCCATAACAATAATCCGCCATGATCGTGAACGAATAAGATTGGCCATCTTTCCGGAGCCAAGATTAGTGCCGCGCCTGTCATGACAGCCAACATGGTGCCCAAAATGAAGTTGAGTTCTCCGTCATCCGGCTCTGGGGAATTGTTGTCGGATAGAATATTCCATAACGCCCATCCCAATGCAATAATCGGGATCCAAATTAAATCGGCAATGGGCGTGTCAGCCAGTAAGTTATTCCATAAGGGGCTGGCATAAGCCAACAATGGAGCCACGGAGACACTCACCCATAATAACCAATATGCCGACATTCGGTTTCCGACACGATGTTGTTCGACACGAGTCACATCAAATCCTCCTAGAAAAGCGTTGCCTAACACTTGAGCCCATGCTACGGTACGAGAACCAGATTTGACAGTCCCTCTTCGGGTCTCAAGCTCGGTATCAGGAGGGATGCCACTTAGACTTGCAGCCCATGCCCCCGACAAAAGACGGCGGCATGGGCTGCAGTCCGGAAATGGGAACATGATCCGGTGTTATTTTGCGGCATACCCCGTGCCAATCAATTCCCAAGGTTCTGGAATCAAGGGTCAAGACCAAAAGACCCGCGAAAATATTCGCGGGATGAGAGTGGTATGAAGGATTTAGGCGCGCGTTAAACGGCGCTTCATGGATATTCCCAATGGAATCAATAACAAAAGCGGTAATCCTGCGGCCCAAGGAACTTCGGGAAGCTGGCCGGTAGCAAAAGCCGATTCCGTCATTTTTATCTCAACATTTGACCAGGTGTCCCCGGAAGGTAATGTGATATTGGCGGTATACTGGCCGGACTGTGTTACCTGTCCCGAACTTGAAGTGAGCAGTTGGAGTTGGCCAAGATTGTTTTTGAGTCCAACATATACAGAAACATATTGGCTCTTGGTTAATCCTGACCATGTCCACGTCGCCGTTCCCTGTGTTGAACTGGTTTCAGTGATGGTAATCGTTCCGCTGCCGCTCGCATTGGTCATTTGGATTACGGAAGGTGCTTGGGGTTCTCCAAGAGTTCTCGGAGCCGACATGTTGAGGGCCGATTTTGTCACTTGGTTCACCGGGGCCGAGGCCATGGACGAGCCGCCGGATCCCAAAAGCAGGGCGCTAGTCACTCCAACGGATGCCATGATGCGCCAAATTGCCGTTAATTTCATAAGGACCGTTCCTTTCGTAGGATTATTCACAATACACTGGCCACCTATACCCTGTGTGGTGACAAACCCACTATAGAGAGTGTTGATTTGCTTAGCAGTCCCGAGATCTGTCTCAAATGACGTCTCTCATTGCCAACCTTCATCCATAGGGGTTCGTTAAAACAGAGACCCTATCTGAGACTTTCGGGGCCCCAAGGGCTTTGCTATACTGCTAAGAAAATTGGTTAAAGAACACGAAAGCTGTGAATGGAAGGACGTTAGAATATGTTTTCTTTCAAATCGGGGGCGCTACAACGCCGTGAGGACAGCGGAAAGGCATTAAGTATAGGCCCCTGGTCTGAGAAAGATATCCAGCAGATGGCGGAACTGCCTTGGCCGGCAATTATTAACCGCGCTGCGGGGTTATGGACCACTGAGACTCAAGGGATTGATTTGGATTCACGCCAAAATAAAGGAAAACCCGCGACAAATTCCAATGCAGGAATTTTGATGGCATTACAGGAATTGTGTGAGAGGCTTCAGAAAAATCCCGAAGCGCCGGGGCCAAGAACGGAACCCATGTCTTATCGAAACTTCGGTCAAGATAGGGTTGAAGGGATTGAAGGGATTGAAGGGTATTGGCTGATGCTGTGGGCCATTGTCGACGAGTTATTTGCCTCCGAAAAACCTGGGTCTAGGGTTCAAGAGTATCTGAAAACGGTATTCAAACGGATTCTTATGGAAGTCCATCTCAAAGGTTCCTTTCATCTTTCGGATTTTATGTTTCAAGATGTGGTCACTCTTTGCGCGAACCGCCTGGCCACGCAATTGAGGCTTGATGCATTATTGGCGCAAAAAACCCCATTTGTGTTGATTTCTGCTGATTTAAACGGGTTTAAATCTATCAATGACACCTATGGCCACGCTGCCGGTGACAGAGTACTCAGTGCGGTGGCGCAGAGATGGCAACGATTGATGCGGCCTGCCGATTGGCTGGGGCGTTGGGGGGGTGACGAATTTGTGTTGATTTTATCCAACCCTTTGAGCACCAAAACCGTTGTGCGTTTCGGAAACCGCCTTCATCGGGCTTGTGAAGAACCTATTGTGTTGGCAGAGGTCGGCCGGGTGCAAGTGTCTTCTTCATACGGATATGCCCGCTACCCCGATGAAGGCCAAGACATCGAACACATTCTGAAACTAGCCGATGAGAGGCTTTATACGGCAAAAAGGTTCTTGGCAGGTGGTCACGATCTGGCCAGGATCGATATCGGTGAGAGCAATAAGTGGTCGGAGCGTATCCAACGAGCTCTCAAAACGAACCGCATCGATGTATACTACCAACCCATTGTACACAATAGGCTTAAAGTGCCTTTTCAGTGGGAAGCCGTGGTCCGCTACCGGGATGTTACCGGAGAAGTTCACGATCCTTCGGCATTTTTGACGGTTCTCTCACCGGATGTTGTTCAGCAAATGGATCAAGCCGTACTGCGCCGTGTTTTCGAAGATATGAATCGCTGGCGTTCTCAAAAGCACAGCTTTAGGGTTGCTATTAACGTCGATCTTGCCGACTTGTCCCTGACTTCCTGGAAAACGCATTTAATCCACCTGCACGATGAATTTCCCTTGGTGCAGCCGCATGATATTATCTTCGAGATTCGAGAATCTCTGAGTGACAAGGCGGGGGATTACATGATGGAGTCTCTTGACGGTTTTCAAAATCAAGGCTACCAGATTGTTTTGGACGATTTTGGCGCGGGTGCCATGTCCTTAAACACCTTGTTTCACATGCCTGTCAATGCTGTCAAAATCGATTCCACATTGACCAAGCAATGGGCTTCCGAGTCAGGCAAAAGAATTATCCGGTCCATTATTGGATTGGCCGGCTCCTTGGGCTTGAGTGTGATTGCGCAAGGCATAGAGAACCGGGAACAACAAGGCGTCTTAAGTCAATGGGGTTGTGAGGCAGGGCAAGGGCGCTTTTATACCGAGGCTATCCCGACTGGGGAAGTGGACGCATGGATCTTTGATAATAATATTGTCGAGTGAATCTTAAGATTCTAATAGGATGAAAACTGGGGATCCCTCTTTATTCCAAGCAGCCGCTGTACTCATCACCACTTGGCATCTTGTCGCAATCCCGACCAGATGAAGACAGTGCCCCTTTTGTGAAAAACTTACGGAATGACCAGTTTTAAGCCGACAATAGCCAGGACAACCAACACCATGTATTGAAAAGGTTTAGGTTTGATGCGGAAGTGAAGCCAATTACCTGTCAAAAGCCCGATGCCTACGGCGGGAAGCAGCCAAAGTGCCGTGAAGACAGTGTGTATGTTGAGAAATCCCAGGAAGAAATACAAGACTCCTCGCACCAAGGCGTCGGTGACGGCAATAAATTGGAACGATGCGCGAAAATCCCTCTTGTTTAAGTGCCGCATCTGCAGATAAGCTACGATGGAGGGACCCCCTCCTCCGTAAAGACTGCCGATAACACCCCCCAAGAAACCCAAGGGAGCACCCCAAATTCTGGCCACTGTGGGCAGGTGCTCGGGTTTTGTCACGCTGGCATAGAGCACGTAGATCAAGATAAATATGCCGAGAATAAAGGTGACGCTTTGTGCCGGCAATATCTTCAGGACCAAAGCCCCTGCGATTAAACCCAAAATGGTAAAGACCCACAGCCATGGCATTTCCGGCCAGGCGATTTCTTTAAAGTCATAGGATCCCAATGCCAGGGCGCCGACCGCTCCCAATAGAAACACGACGGGTACAGTCTCTTTAATCGGCAAGAAAAAAATCAGCAAGGATACGGAGATTAATCCTGACCCAAAGCCAATCATTCCCCGAATGGCAAATGCCAATAGAATTATGGCGCAACTTATCACATAAGCCGTCGACGAAAAATACCCGAACTGCATTATCTTCTCACCTTCTCATTTCCAGACCGACGGTCATCAGCTGCTGTAATTTTAGGTGAGCAGTGAAAGTCTGGCAATGAGTTTGCCGGATGCCCGCGAGAAATCCTGGCCTTCTAATGCCGCCCGCCGTTCCTTTGTCCTTATTCCCATGGTCTTTTGATGAATAATGATGACCCCAGATTCAAGACAATGGTGGGGTCATCAGATGGAGGGGTTTTTTCTTGTGAGAGTTTAATGGGGACGGATATCGCGATCAAAAATCTCCAAAGGAATTCCCAAAGAAACGCAAGCATTGGGAATATCCACCACACCGCCAATTCGCCCTTCGATAGGAGCTGCGCTTAGCAACAGGTAGGCTTGTTCGCGACTCAATCCAAAATTGGTTAGGTAATTTATTGCCTGCAGAGCCGCCTGACGATAAGCTATGGTGGTGTCAAGATAATAGTTTCGGCCGTTTTCGACCGAAATTCCTTCAAAAGTGAGATATTGTGAATACCGAGGTTCAACCGGACCCGGTTGAAAAATTGGGCTGCTCACGTTGTAACGGTTCATGCCGTCTCGAATGATGTCAACGCCTAAGTCAATCCAGCCCGACATTTCGATGGCGCCGCAAAAAGTCATTTCTCCATCACCCTGAGAAAAATGTAAGTCACCGACGGACAATAAGGCATCTTTAACGTAGACGGGGAAAAAAATGCGGGTGCCTCGGGACAGGTTCTTTATGTCGACATTGCCTCCATGTTCCCGCGGAGGAATGGTGCGTGAAGCTTCTTGAGCCGCCAGATCCCGCGCCGTTCCCTTAAGTGTGCCCAGCAAGGCGTTTTGGGAAAGCGGTGGTAATGCTAAGGGAGGCACTCGACTGGGATTCGTGGCTATGAGTTCTCGCTCTCTTTGATTCCAGATGGCCAGGAGATCATGAGAGGGAGCACATCCCATGAGACCGGGATGGGTGATGCCTGCAAAGCGGACACCCGGCACATGCCGGGACGTTGCGTAAATGCCGTGAAAATCCCAGATGGCCTTGTGCGCCTTAGGAAAAATGTCTGTAAGAAATCCCCCGCCGTTATTCCGCGAAAAGATTCCTGTATACCCCCACCCCTCCAATGAACCGATATCGAGAATATCCACGACGAGAAGATCTCCGGGCATGGCCCCTTTAATGGCAAAGGGACCACTTAGCATATGAGCACGGGAGAGATCAACCTGCTCGACGTCCGTAGCGCTGTCATTATTGAGAATTTGTCCGTCCGTCCATTCCAAGCATTCTACTCGAAAGTCATGGCCCAACGGCACCGCAATTTCAGCGGGAATATCTGGATGCCAGCGGTTGTGACCGGGCAATTCTTGTTCCGTCATGGATTTAGTCGGATCCACATGAAATAGTGTTTGAGGCATTGATTATCCATCCTTTCGTATGGTCAGAGGTGTGAATTCTAAATATTGGGGCCGATTGATTTTTTAAAGATCGGTCATAGGTCTTCTTCGCGCTCCAACTCTAAGTTTTGGGCATTGAGTATGTCTCTTCCGGAGCCAATCTGAATGAGTTGCCCCGGAGTTTTACATCGATCGTGGCAGTTGGCTTCGAGACTGCAACACAAAGAACAAACGGTCCCTTGGTGGTGTGGGCACTCTGTCATGTCGCGGGCTTCGAAAGAAAAGTCGCAGACCTCGCATCTTACCCCACTGGGAAGCTCGGCGATTTCCGGGCTGGTACGGGCAATGTAATAGCGACCATTGGTGAGGATGGCAATCAGAGGTGAAAGAACGAAGGCCAGAACGAGAGACAAAAAGGGAGAAAAGGCCGCAAGAGTTGCACCGAAGAGCCCAAAATAGGCAGCAATAGCTACAATGGAGGCAATAATCATGGCGCCGAATCCGACGGGATTGAAGTGATATAAATGTCCCCGCTTGAATTCGATATAACTGGGACTCAGTTTCAGTATCGGCTTGTTTATAACCAAGTCGGCAACGACGGCGCCAATCCATGCCACGGCGACATTGGAATAGAAGCCTAAAACCGTGTTGAGAAAGTTAAACACTCCGAGTTCCATTAAAGTCAAGGCAATCCCGACATTTAAAATCAGCCAGACTACCCTCCCGGGATGGGCGTGAAAGATTCGGGAGAAAAAGTTGGACCATGACAAAGACCCTGAATAGGCGTTGGTCACATTGATTTTGACTTGGGATATTAGGACAAAAAATGTGCCGATAGTTAAAGCCATGGCGATATTGGGTATCCACAAATTGAGAGCGTGTAAATACATTTGAATCGGCTGGTCTGCTTTGATCGGGCCGACCATAGGCGAAACGAAAGAAGCTAGGACCGAACCTCCGATTTGTTTTGCGGCTCCGAGAATGACCCACCCCGGACCCGCCAGAAGGACTGCGCGCCACCATGCCCTCTTATTTTGTTTCGTTAAATCAGGCATGAAGCGAAGATAGTCGACTTGTTCTCCGATTTGGGCAATCAAAGACAACGTCACACCTGCCGCCGCACCGAAAAGCAAGGCATTGAAGGTTCCCTTGCCCTGACTTCCGACAAAATGTGTCCAGTGCGCAAAAATTCCGGGCTGTTTGGTGGCAATGACAATTAAAGGCAAGACGAGCAGTGCGAGCCATATGGGTTGAGTCCATACTTGCAATTTAGACAGGAATGTCATGCCATATATCACTAGCGGAATGATAGACAAGGACGCAATGACATAACTTAATGCCAAAGGAATTCCGAAATAGACACTAAGGGCTTGGGACATCACCGATCCTTCCAACGAAAAGTAAATAATCGTAAAGGAAGCGTAGATCAACGAAGTTAGTGTGGATCCATAGTACCCAAAACCGGCTCCACGGGTCAGTAGATCCATATCAATATTGTAACGTGCCGCATAATAGGCAATGGGGATCCCCGTTAAGAAAATGATCGCTGCCACGACCAGAATCGCGGCTAAGGCGTTGGAAAAGCCATAACTTAAGGTAATAGAACCGCCAATAGCAAAGTCGGCAAGATAGGCGATGCCTCCTAACGCCGAGCTGGCCACAGCAAATTCACTCCAGCGCCGGAATGACTTTGGCGCATAACGCAAGGCATAATCTTCCATAACAGGATTATTGACGAGAGAATTAAACCGTCTTTTGGAAAGTTTTTTCATAAGAAGACCCCCGAATAGGAAAGTTCCACACAATTTCTTCATGGATATCTTTAAGAATAACGAATCGTCAAGGAAAATTTTTGTGTTCGAATAACAAGAAATAACTAGGAAAGACCATTCGTCCTCATGGAGCACCTGCCGACAATAAGAAGTCACGATGAATTGGCAAGACCTGTCGATTGAATTTTCCGGACTCGGGTGTGTCGCCAGTTTGTGGGGTGTCGCGAAATTTTCTGGCGGAAGAGTCGTCACTTCTGAAAATGTGAAGCCGATGACTTCGTTAAGAGTCAGGGTTTTCCATGGCGTGGATTAACTGGATTAAGGCCTCATGGGTTGGGGCTTTAAGCTTGAGTTCATGAGCTTGGCGAACGATATAGCCGTTTATCGCGTCAATTTCGGTCATGCGGTGGTGTTCTATGTCTTGAAGCATTGAAGATTTATTAGCAGAGGTTTTTTGACAGAGTTGAAGAACTCGGGAAGCTAAATTTGGCGGGAGGGCTACGCCAAGGGCCTGGGAGACTTCCCTCGCTTCTTGCAGTAGTGGCCGGGACAAAGTCCACAAATGAGTTTGCGGCAAGTCCCCGTTGGTCGAATGTGTCAATGCCGTAAGTGGGTTAATAATGCTATTTTGAATGAGTTTTACCCAGCGTTCTTGGTATAGCGCATCGGATGAAAGAAATTTCCAGGACTCGGAGAGGCCCAACTCGTGGAGTTGTTGTTGAAAAAAAGGTACCAAAGGATGGGGAAGCAATGGGAGGACAGCAGATCCAACAGCCGTGACACGCGCTGCCGGTAAGCCTATCTCTTCATCGTAGTAAAGAGTCACAGCGGTTGTTGTGATTCCCACCATCAACTGATCCGACGACAATGGGGGGATGAGAGTTTCCTCTTGTCCCATTCCATTCATTAAGGAAATTACCAACAGATTCGGGGACGCCTCTTGAAGAAATGCCTGAACGAGCGGCATCGCGGGCCATTTTACGGCTAAAAGGACAAGATCAAACATGGAAGGATGAGCTTGTGTCCAAGTCAAGAACCGCGGGGTGACGATAGTTTTTTCTCGGCCTTGGCTCAGTGCATATGATCCATCTTGCCGGCCTACCATCACAGGGTTAAGACCGGCAAACAATTTCGCATAATAACGGGCCATAGCCCCTGTTCCCAAGATGCCCAGCCGTATCATCATGTCCATTACCGTGTTCTTAGTTCTTATATTCCTGTAAAAAATGTTCCCATTCCCGAGTGGAGATGTGATACGTTTCCGCATCATTGGGAAAAGAGTGGTGCAAAACCGCATCGCGGTAATCCTGAAGGCCGTGAATCATATTGTTTCGCATGTGGGCAAACGGACGGGCGAATTTGGGTAAGCTTGGGCTTAGCCCCAGACAATCATGAAATACCAAAACTTGTCCGTCTACATGCGATCCGGCGCCAATGCCTATGGTGGGAGCTTCTATGTGATCGGTCACAAACTCTGCCACACGATCGGGAATTCCTTCCAAAACGATAGCACTGACGCCATGTGCACTTAATTCACGGGCATCGGCAATTAAGCGGTCGATGGCTGATGCGGTTTTGGCTTGAACTTTGTATCCCCCCATAGTGTGGATGCTTTGCGGGGTGAGACCCAAATGGCCTACCACGGGGATTTTTTCCTTAATGAGGGCATCCACTACGGGAATGATATCATGTCCGCCTTCCAATTTCACTCCGTTGGCGAGCGTTGTTTGCATAATACGCACGGCATTTTTTAAGGCAGTGGGTTCGTTCGGATAGGTGGCAAAAGGCAAGTCGACAATCATCATGGTCTGAGGTGCTCCCCGGCGTACCATCGTGGCATGATGCACCATGTCTCGGATGGTCACGGGAATTGTGGTGTCATAACCTAGGGTTGTCATGCCTAAGGAGTCGCCAACCAATATGACATCAATTCCACTTTCTTCAGCGACCTGAGCCTGAACCACATCATAGGCCGTAATCCATACTGAAGGTCTCTGTCCTTTGAGTGCGTGCAATTCGGGTGCTGTAAGCATAAGAAATCCTCCATTTTGTTGCCGAATTCGGTTGTTTTTTGGTGATGCTAAGCAACGTACGTTTATTGACTATCTGACAATTCTCCGGATTGCTTTCAATTATAGTCGTTGCGGAGGGATTCGCGGTAGAATGAACTTGAAATTGACCTAAAAAGGGGAAATCCATTTGAACTGGGATTTAACAGCCGATGAACAGATGATTCGGGATACGGTCCGGGATTTTGCGCAAGAAAGAGTGGGACCAAAAGCCCAGGAGCGTGACGAAACAGGAGAGTTTCCTTGGGATATTATGCAGGAAATGGGGAAACTGGGCTTTTACGGTCTGCCTTTCCCGGAAGAGTGGGGAGGATCGGGCGGCAGTACAGTCAGTTATGCCTTGGCTGTCGAAGAGATTGGGCGAGCGGACGCCTCTTTGGGACTGGGATTTGCGGCGCATGTCTCCTTGGGGTGTTCCCCTTTATATTTGTTTGGTACGGCTCAACAAAAGGAACAATATCTTCTCGGGGCGCTACGCGGAGACTTTTTAGCGGCTTTTGGCCTAACCGAACCCGAGGCCGGATCGGATGCCGGTGGAACTAAGACCTTTGCCGAAAAAGACCAAGATGTTTACCATATTTCAGGTACCAAGATTTTTATTACGAATGCCAAGCATGCCGGCTATATTGTGGTTACGGCTCGGACTGAACGTAGCCAACGGCACATTTCTTCCTTTATTATTCCTCAAGGGATTGAAGGACTTCAAATTACAGCAAATTACAAGAAAATGGGCATGCGCTCAAGTGAGACCTGCGAGATCTTTATGGACAACGTGACGATCCCTCAGGAAAATGTCTTGGGGGAACCGAGCAAGGGATTTCACCAATTTCTTGATATTCTGGATGGAGGACGAATCAGTATCGGTGCCTTGAGTGTGGGAGTGGCCCAAGCATCTCTTGATGCGTCATTGAATTATAGCCGTCAGCGCAAGCAGTTTGGGAAAACCTTAAACCAATTCCAGGCTATCCAGTTTAAACTGGCCGATATGGCAATGGAAGTGGAATTAGCGCGGTTGATGGTACTTAAGGCCGCGTGGTTAAAGGATCAGCATCGTCCTTTTGCGCAAGAAGCGGCCATGGCCAAATTATTTGCATCCGAAACCGCCATGCGATCCGCATCCCAGGCCGTGCAAATTCATGGAGGGGCAGGGTATATGCATGATTTTCCAGTGGAACGTTTTATGCGGGACGCGAAACTTCTAGAAATCGGGGAAGGTACTTCCGAAATACAACGCATGGTTATTGCCCGTCATCTGGAAGCTCAAGACTAATGACCATGACCAAAGAATTTGGTTTGGATCCCATCCGGGATCTCAAACTGGATATAAGCGAAGAGAGGTTGAAGTATTGGGGACGAAATCGACATTATTCATTTCTTCCCCAATGCGTTCAAGATATTGTTCTTGGCTGGATCCAGGGTTCTATATTTTCGATTGATCAACCCGGTTCTTGTATGCCTGAACTGTCCGAGTCCCAAAAGACGGTGAAGATTCCCACTACACTGCCTATAGCCTGGGCTTTGAGTACGCGAGCTTATGGGCAGCGTCTTTGGCTGTTTTCCCATCAGGCATTTCATGCCGCCATAAGAGCCCGAGAGTCGTGGAACATAGGACGCATCATCGGGGGTCCATTTGCTGTGCGATGGATAAATAGCTTTGATTCATTGAGTTTAAAACACTCTTCCGGGCGGATCTTTACTTATGGCCCTTCGCCGATTCCCGGGTTTTTGGCATATTGGAGCGGAGATCAGACCATATTGTGGCATCCTCTGATCTTAGGACCGGCAGGTTTGTGGGATTGCGGGAGGATTCGACCTTCAACAGGGTTGGACATCCGAGAAGACGGTAAGAACAATTGGTCATGGCGGGGAGAGGCCGTCACGGATGGTACTTGGAGAGCCGGGCGCTTCTACCCACTTTTGGCTCCGGGCGGATGGTTTTCGCCAAAAATATATCAGAACTAAAAGGAGAATCGTGTCTATGACGAGTATTGTTGCAAGTTTGGCCGGTACGGTATTTAAGATTTTGGTGTCTTCGGGGGATAAGATCACGCCCGGACAAGAGGTGGCGCGTTTGGAGTCAATGAAAATGGAAATTCCCATCGAATCCGAGGTTGCAGGAGTTGTGAAAGAGGTCGTGGTGAAAGAAGGCGACTTTGTCGATGAAAGTGATCCGCTCATTATTTTGACAGATTCATGAAAAACCCTACAAGGGAAGGTTGCCGAGGAACAAAACCTTAGGTCTTAGGGTGTTGAGGAAAGCTTGCCTTGATACTGAATGTAATGATTCCCTGAAGAGAGACATCTTGATTTTCGAAAGGCGGAAGATATTGTGACACCGGATGAATTGACCCACATGCGTCAAAAAGCTTTGGCGGGCGGATCGCCCAAATACCATGAACGGTTGAAAACTGCGCAAAAGTTGTCCGTTCGTCAGCGTCTGGAACTATTATTGGACCCGGGCTATGTTGAGGACGGTTTATTTGCCAATGCTTTGGCAAATGACGATTTGGCGGCTGACGGCGTCGTGACGGCGACGGGGACTATTGATGGCAGATCCGTTGTGGTTATGGCCAATGATCCTACGGTGAAGGCGGGATCATGGGGAGCGAGAACCGTTGAAAAGATTCTCAGGATTCAAGAGAAAGCTGTGGACATGAATTGCCCCATTTTTTACCTGGTTGACTCGGCCGGGGCCAGGATTACCGACCAGGTTGAAATGTTTCCGGGTAGACGGGGAGCCGGACGAATTTTTTACAATCAAGTGAAACTTTCCGGACGGGTACCACAAATTTGTGTTCTATTTGGCCCTTCTGCAGCCGGCGGCGCCTATATTCCTGCGTTCACGGATGTCGTCATTATGGTGGACGGAAATGCCTCTATGTATTTAGGCTCTCCTCGTATGGCGGAGATGGTTATTGGGGAAAAGGTTACATTAGAAGAAATGGGCGGAGCCCGTATGCATTGCACGGTAAGCGGAAGCGGAGACTTATTGGCAACGGATGAGGAACAAGCGATAATCTGGGCCAAGCAATATATTGCGTATTTTCCAAGTCATTATACCGAAAACCCCCCCACAATCCCCGCAAAACAGCCAATGGATGTCAATTGGGAGCGCCTTATTCCTGCTAATCAAAACGTACCGTTTGACATGCAGCAAATTATTTTGGGTCTAGTGGATGAAGGAAGCTGGTTTCCCATAAAGCCGCTATTTGCTCAGGAAATTATTGTGGGATTCGCGAGAATGGGCGGAGAGTCCGTAGCGATAGTGGCCAATCAATCCAAGGTGAAAGGCGGCGTGTTATTTGTCGACTCGGCTGATAAAGCGGCTAGGTTTATCAATCTGGCGGATGCGTTCAATATCCCCTTGTTGTTTTTAGCCGACGTTCCCGGTTTTATGATTGGGACTAAAGTGGAGCGCCAAGGCATCATTCGCCATGGAGCCAAGTTGATTGCAGCGGTCTCGGAGGCGACTGTTCCCAAAATTAGTGTCATCGTGAGGAAAGCCTATGGAGCGGGATTATATGCAATGGCAGGCCCGGCTTTTGGTTCCGATGCGGTATTGGCTTTACCGACCGCACAGATCGCTGTCATGGGTCCGGAAGCTGCGGTGAACGCCGTGTACTATAACAAAATTCAAGAACTGGAGGGCGGTGAGCGCCAAGCTTTTATCCAAGAACGCCAGGAGTCATATCGCCAGGATATTGACATTATGCGTTTGGCTTCGGAGCTGATCGTGGACGATGTTGTTGATCCGCACAATCTACGGGACGAAATCGTCCGCAGGTTTCATCTTTATCACAATAAATCCCGGGATTTCAGCATGCGTCGGCATCCCGTGACTCCCGTGTAGAGACAAAATTTTGCATCTCACCGATCGGCGTACGATGTTTTCAGCGAATTCTACATTCTTTTTCATGAAAGGAGTGAGGGCAATGGGATGGGAATGGCGAGAACCATCTTTTGTATGGCTTCGAGACGTGTCCCCTCGGGACGGTCTTCAGGCAGAACATGTTGTGCTGAAAACGGAAGACAAAGTGCAATTGGTAAACAAATTGGCTCGGGCAGGAGTCCCGCGTATTGAGGTGACATCATTTGTTAGCCCTAAATGGCTTGCACAGATGGCCGATGCAGAAGAGGTGATGGCAGCTATTGATCGGAAACCGAATGTTGTCTACTCGGTTTTAGTGCCTAATCCTAAAGGGGCAGAACGGGCTGTTGCAACGAGCCCCGATGAAATGACGGTATTTGTGTCTGCCAGTGAAACGCATAATCAAAAAAATGTTCATCGGTCGATTGCAGAATCGCTTAAGGGATTTTATGATGTGTGGACCATGGCAAAATCGCGGGGAATTACTGTGTCGGCGGTTATTGTGACGGCATTTGGCTGTCCCTATGAAGGTATTGTTCCTCTTGACACAGTATTGGATCTGGCATGGAGACTAAAAGATCTGGGCATTCAGGAAATCGCTTTAGGGGACACGGTAGGAGTCGCTCATCCCAAGCAGGTTGCCGCTATGGTTCGCGCATTTCGAGACAAACTTCCGGATGTGCAATTGGCCTTGCATTTTCACGATACCCGAGGCACAGCGTTAGCCAATTTACTGGCTGCCGTCGGCAGTGGGGCCTCCCGGTTTGAAACAGCATTAGGCGGCATCGGCGGTTCACCGTTCTCTCCGGGAGCAGGAGGGAACTTGTCTACCGAAGACAGCGTCTATTGCCTTTCGGAAATGGCGATCCAAACCGGAATTGATTTAGATCAATTGCTGTTCATTACGCGATTTCTGGTCGAAAAACTAGGCCATGATGTTCCGTCCAAAGTATTTCATGCTGGAGGAAAAATGGTTCCGGTTAACGCTAAATGAAGAGAAAATCGCACTTAGAGCAATTTCTTTTAGTGAAAGGTCTGATCTGATGAATATTTGGATTGAACATGGCGCAATTAGTCAGGTGACGTTGAATCGCCCTCAGATTCGCAATGCTCTCAATCAGGAAATAATTTATGAATTGATCGAGACATTTTCGAAGTTGGGACAGGATTCCGGAGTACGAGCGATTATTTTACATGCGGAAGGGGAAAAAGCTTTCTGTGCCGGAGCTGATTTGAGTGAAGTAGCGACTCTCGGAACCGTAGAATCCGTCCGCCGATATTTTTCGTTAATGGGAACATTGATCGAAACAATTCATGAATTGTCGACTCCCGTTATCGCAGCCACCTTTGGATATACACTTGCCGGAGGAATGGGATTGGCTGCGGCCTGCGATTTTGTGATTGCTGCCGAAGATGGATATTTTGGTTTGCCAGAGGTGAAAATCGGTTTATTTCCTATGGTTGTTATGGCACCCATAACACGCCTTATTGGCCCTCGCAGAACGCTGGAACTGGCTTTGACAGGACGGTTGGTAACATCCAAAGAAATGGATCGATGGGGTTTTTGTAATGCGGTCGTGCCTTTTGATCAAGTGCGGAGTCAGGCCAGGGAAATGGCTGAATTAATTAGCATGGGTAGCCCTTTCGTTGCCCGTATGGGCAAAGAGGCATGGTATCAGACCGAGGATATGGAATATCATCAAGCTATCGAATATTTACAAAATATGATTTCGCTTATTGCTCTGTCTGATGATTCTCACGAAGGCATCAAGGCCTTTTTGGAAAAACGTCCACCTATTTGGCCATCGGATCGCGCATCCGATTAACGAGGACTTATTTTCTCAAAGCCTGGAACTTTAAGTAAAAAAGTTCCAGGCTTTTTCGATTGATAAATCGGTAAAAGGAGGGTATAATAACACCGCACGAACAAATGTTTGTATTTGCCAAGTAGAGCTTCGCATGATCGGGAAAGCGGAATATGTTTTGCGGCGGTTCATAAGGTTTCCGTGACAAGAAAGAGCAAGACTTTTATTGATCTCTGAAACCTTTAATCAGGAGTGGGCAGAAAATGATTATTTATTGGCGATTAGGACATATTTCCCGATCCGATCTAATCCCAGAGCCTTATATCGTTGTCAAAGATCAAGCGGTCTTTGACATGGATAGTCAAGGATGGGACCTAGGAATTCGATCCGGTCTGAGCATTGAAAACATGAAATGGCAATATCCCCAAGCTCGGCAAATTCCTTGGCGTTCTCAAGACTATCAGCAAACCTTGGATGGTTTAACAGTGTGGATGGAGCAATATACATTATCTTATCACATGGAAGACGTGGGACAAGGATATTGGCAGCAATCGGATATGGATTATGAGGAGTGGAGACGAGTTGTTAAAGAAATGATTCCACAGAGAGCTTTGCGCATAAGGATGGGAATATCGGAGAATCCCTTGCTTTCTCAGTGGATTTCTATTCACGGGAGCCAATATCAGCAGTGGACAAAACGCTGGCAGGATGGCGCACAGATTGCTTATGTCCTTCCTCACGAAAATACCGATGAGGTGTGGAAGGTACTGCCTTTGACAGGGATCAGCCATTTATCTACCCGCACTGTGCGAGAATGGAAAAAACGAGGCTGGGAACAAGTCGGTGACGTTCCCTATTTTCGTCAAATCATACAAGATCAGAAAAAGCATTCTTGGGCGTTGCACAAATCCGTTGAGCCGGTTTGTGTCAAAAGAACTTTTGAAGATCCGATTCAGCAAGGATTTCATGATCTCGTCCGTCTTTTGGCAACAGAAGTTGGGGAAGTTTTACAAAAAAATCAGCAAGGAAGTCGGTATTTACGTCTTATTTGGCAAAGCGACAAGGAGACAATTATTCGTGAACGTAAGTGGTCTTTACCAAGTCGTAATATTCGGCAGGTTGTGCTGCGTTTTTTGTCATTGATATTGACGATTCCTTCCATCGATCTTGTGCAGCTAATCTTAGAAGCCCACCAGCCAGAGACGTTAATCAGAGATCAACTCATGTGGTGGGGATCCGCTCCCGTTCAATCCGGTGATATGATATCCGATTTATCAATAATTGCCAGACGTGAACAATTGTTACAATTTTGGGATCCTTGGCGCCGTCAAACAGGATGGAAAACACGAAAAATTACCTGAAATCCGCAAAAGACTGCTCGTTATCAAGATGTGTACAAACGAAAGGAGCGAAGGGGCGCAGTTCTCTCTGCTTGGAGAGCTCGGGATCTTTTGCGCCAAGAACGATGAACGAGACACATTTTGGATTAGGTGATTACCTCCGGCCATTGGTAAAAGTTGAGTTGAGAGACAAAGTGCCTTACCGATTTCGGTGGCGGGGAGCCTCTTATAACATTATCCGCATTATTGACTATTGGCGGGATGTTTCGGAATGGTGGCGTGGTGAGCCCGAACTTTGGTTTTGGAGAGTATTAACGAATACCCAAGGAGTTTATGAGTTGGTTTGTAATCCTCAAAGCAATCAATGGTGGATTTATCATGTTTATGATTAGATAGAAAGGCAGTGGTATTGGTGGGGAAAGTTATTGTTTTTCCAAGACATTCGCCTCTTATTCATTTTGGTCATTATGTATTCCGCATTCGTAAGAATTCTCCGTTAGATTATATTTATATTCAGGTTGAGTCGTTGATTAGAAAACTACAAGGTATTTTGTCGTAAGCCAAAAATGACAACATTAAAGGAATCTGGAGCACATTTGCATGTACATTCCGCCTTCTCATTTCTGGAAGGGGCGTCCTTGCCGCGGGACTTAATCAAACAGGCTGCGGCAGTGGGTATTTCCACAGTTGCATTGACCGATGTGCATAGAATATCGGGAATTGTAACATTTTTAGATGAGGCTAGACAATTTGGCGTTCGGGCTGTTGTGGGAGCTGAGGTAGATTTAGAAAATTTAGGACGCCTTATCGTGTTGGTTCCTGATACTGACAGTTATGGCAATTTGGTATCATTATTGTCAGAATCCCATTTAAAATCCCCTCGATTAAAACCTCGGGTCACATGGGAAATGTTAGAGCGTTGGGGCCCGGGATTAGTAGCCTTAACCGGAGATCGGATGGGTGTTATAGGGCAGGCCTGGTTTCAGCGCCAAAAGGGCCAGATAGCCTCTATTCTGGATCGGCTCACACAGATCTTTGAACGGCACAATCTATTTATTGAAATGGCTGCAAACTACTTGCCGGGAGACGGCGCATTTTTTCACGCTTTAACAGACTTGTCTGAGTGGAAAAACATTCCCACAATAGCGACATCGGCTGCTCATTATGCGGAAAAAAAAGATTTCGGGACCTTTGATTTGTTGACCTGCATTCGAGCCGGCAAAAAAATAGAAGACATTGGTCCCGAAAGACATCTGAATGCGGAAAACTATCTCAAACCATGGTCAGCTATAGAAACTGCGTTAAGCCACTGGCCCGAAGCGCTGCGAAACACCTTGCAATTAGCGGAACGTTTGGAGTCTCCAAATATTTTGAATCAGCGTTATGCCCCGCATTTTACTTTACCTCCTCATGTCAGTGCTGAAGTGTACCTCGGAGAATTGGTAAAAAAAGGGGCAAAGAGGCGTTATGGGGAGAAGATCAAGAAAGTTTGGCCGCGTATTCAACATGAACTGCGAATAATTGAAGATTCCGGTTTCACCGAATATTTTTTGGTGGTCTGGGATGTGACCCGGTTTGCCCAAGAACGGCACATTCGATTTGCAGGACGAGGATCGGCAGCCGATTCGGTTGTGGCCTATTGTCTGGGTATCACGGGAGTGGATGCTTTTTCCCGAAATCTGTTATTTGAGCGGTTTATGAGCCCGGAACGGCAAGAAATGCCGGATATCGATATTGATTTTGATACCCGTTATCGAGATCAGGTGATTACTTATGTGCAAAAACGTTATGGAGAGGATCATGTAGCCCGGGTCGCGACTTATCAAACTTTTCGTCAACGTTCGGCATTGCGCGAAGTCGGTAAGGTGTTAGGATTTCCGATTGCAGAATTAGACCGTCTTGCCAAATCACTTCCGGAAAGTTCATTTGAGGGGATTTTAACAAGATGGCAAGAGATCCCTGAACTTCGGCAATATCCCGAGAATCAGAAATTGAAGACGGTTTTGCAATGGGCATCAAAAATTGAAAGACTGCCCCGCCATATTGGCACCCATTTGGGAGGGGTAGTGATCAGTAAACATCCTTTATCTCAAATTAGCCCGCTGGAACTGTCGCAAAAAGGAGTACAAATTATTCAATTCGATAAGCGCGACGTAGAGACATTAGGTTTGTTAAAGTTAGATTTATTGGGTTTAAGAACATTTACAGCAGTAGATATTACAGTTCAAGCGCTGGCAGAAGACAAACCGAATTTTTCTTATGATGCGATTCCCTTGCATGACGCTGCTACATATGAGCAGCTCCAAAAAGGAGATGCTATTGGAGTTTTTCAACTAGAAAGTCCTGCTCAGCGTGCATTGGCATTAAGATTGCAACCGGATCATTGGGAAGACATTGTAGCGAGTTTAGCGCTTATTCGCCCGGGACCGATTAAAGGGAATATGGTGGATCCGTTTATTGCTCGGCGAAGGGGACAAGAACCTGTAAGTTATCTGCACCCAGCGTTGGAACCCATTCTGTCCAGAACCTACGGGGTTGTGCTTTTTCAGGAACAGGTAATCGCTATCGCCAGTACTTTGGCGGGATTTACTCCAGGGGAAGCTGACAGCTTAAGGCGGGTGATGACCCATGCACGATCTTCGGAAGATATGCAAGAAATCGGAACAATGTTCAAAGACAAGGCACAGGACCTGGGGGTGTCGGCAGAAGTTGCCGATGCGGTGTTTCAACAAATTGTCGGCTATGCGAGTTATGGATTTAATGAAGCTCATGCGGCGGCTTTTGCAGAAACCGCATATCGGACGGCTTATTTATTAACCCATCACCCTACGGAGTATTTTATGGGATTACTTAATGCCGAACCGCTAGGATATTATCCGGTGGATGTGCTTGTAGTGGAAGCCAGACGCCGTGAAGTCACAATTTTTCCCATGGATATTAATCAAAGTGATGTCGGGGTAAAAAAAGAGGGGAAGCAGATTTTAAGAATCGGCTTGGGATTCATTAAGCATCTCGGATCAGAGTTGGCTGCTCACATTGTTCATAATCGGCCAAAAGAAGAGTTTCACTCACCGAGGCAATTGCAAGAGCTGGGATTGAATATGGCGCAAATAATGGCGACTATTCGGCTTGGAGCGTGGGATAATGTAAATAGTTCCCGAGAAACGCTAATAGAAGAGTTGATGATGCCGCAAGGTCTTTATCTAAAATCCAGGATCGGGCCTTCACATTCTATTTCAGCAAAGCTGCAAAATATATGGGATTATCAATACTGCGGGTTTGGTCAGCATCAGCAATGGCTGGATCCCTGGCGGCAGTATCTTCAGAGCCAAGGATTTGTGTCTATATCTGCGCTGCAACAGATGAAGACTGGACGTTTTGCCCGTTGTGTAGGATTATTAATTCGTCCTCACCGCCCGCCAACGCGCAGTGGAAAGATTGTAGTATTTTTTTCGTTATTGGATGAAACAGGGATACTAGAGGCCCGGTTATCGTCTCAAGGCTATCAGCAATTTGGGCATTTATTATTCGGCCCGACAACAAGAATTATTATGGTCGGAGGGCGGATGGAAAACCGGGGGATGGATGTGCGCATTATTACTCCATGGTCTCATCCAGATATGCCAAAAATGGCACGGGAAGGGGATAAATGATTGGATACCGGAGCAAAATTCGACTCGACAGAACCGGTTTATAATTTTAGGCGGCGAGGAACCTTTATTATTTCCACATCAGACGGCCAAAAAAGTCATATGCATAATGGATGCTGGATTAGCCCGATGTCTCACAAGCCGCCCCGGATGGGGATCGCTATGGCTAAAGAAATGGAAGGCGCAACTATTGTCGGAAAAGGGCGAAGAATAGGTTTGTCGTTATTAGCGGAGGATCAAAAAGATCTCCTAATTCGTTTTCTGCAAGGCGCTCATACGCCGGACCAACTCGGAGCTAATGAAATTGTTTACGGGGAAAACACAGGGGTGCCATTATGGGCCAATGCAATTGCCCATTTCGAGTGCTGGGTGGACGATTTATTGAATATGGGCGACTTTTACTGGCTGATTGGCCTTACGGTAACAGCTAAGATGAACAGGGAAGGTCCAGACTTGCTGGTTAATGATATTGGCTCTATAAACCGGGTCAAAATGCCCTTTCGTGGTTATGTTGACGAACGCGAACTGCCGCCTTATCCGAAGGCTCAATAATCTCCGGTCTAAAACCCAGAAAGGAATTCTCAAATCTCCGAGATTTCCCACCGTAGCTGCCGGAAGGCACTACGGTGCCATAATGCATCTGCAAACAGCCTGTGGGATGTCTACTAGAATTTCTTCGGATACCAACCACCTTGTTTAATCAAATGGTGCAAAGCAAGGAAAAGAATAGTTGGGTTAGTAAGTGGCCCGTAAGGTACCAATCTTACGCTGGTCTTGAGATAGATAATCTCGAAAAATTTTCGAAAACTTTTAGAGGACTTTAACGATGATGCCTCGAACAGTACACAATATAAAATATACCAATTTGTCAAAATGGATGAACTGTATAGTGTTGGGAGAAAGACAATGCGTGCATATTTAGAAGAACATCATTATGATGTTAATGATGTCATTTGGGCGATGCGTACCTTGGAATGGACATTGGGGGCCATTTTCGCGGCATTAATGCCATTTGGGTGGGTTATATGGGTGCTGGCTGCGCTTTACTGGATCATTTCCTTATGGATAAGGAAGCGTCGTCAAAATGCTCAAATACTTTCGCGATTTAATCAAGTAATGATTCTCGTAGATATTCTTGTTCTCTCATTGGTGGTAAGTGTAACCGGCGCACTTCACAGCCAAGCCTTCGCTCTCTATTCGTTTGAGATCATTTTTCTGGCGATATACTCCTCTGTCTTTTGGTCATTATGGGGAATCGCGGCTATTTGGATCAGTTATGGGCTAGCTTGCGGGAATTGGATGAACCCGGAATTGTGGTGGCGGGAATTCATTCTGGCATTCCTTAGTATGGTAGCGACACTTTTAGGACTTTCTTTGCGTCAGACCATTAAAAAATTCCAACAAAATAACGTACATATTGAACACTTGATGGCTTTAAAAACTCTGCAGGAATCTGTGGTCAAACTTTCGAGTCTATCGGATTCGATAGATACGATTTTGCAAACCGGGATTCGTTTGCTGAATATAGACGCAGGCTATGTCTGCGAATGGACATCCTCAGGCACGCAATTGATTACTCAAACCGGTTTCGATGTCAGGAAAGAATGGGATTTTTTAGAGCGCTACGAGTCGCAAGTATTGACTCGGGGTGTAATGAGCTATTATTCTAATTTAGCAATTCATGCCAATCAAACACAGCCATACGAACTGACTGACGAAGATACATGGGAGTTAGTCCTGATTCCTTTACGAGATCAAGAGACAATAATCGGCGTGATGGGGTTTGCCGGAGCCCAGAAAAAAACATCTCTGAGTGATCAAAAAGTTATTCTGGAAGGCTTGAGCGAAATGGTTGTGAACCAAATTCGATTTGAAAAGGCTCAGACCAATGCATTGAAACGAGGACGGCTGTTGGCAATTCTGGAACGGGTTGGAAGGATCGTGAACGGCAATTTGGAAATGAGTGCACTTTTACGGTCTCTGCACCAAACTGCGACGGAAGAATTAGAAATTGATTCATTTTTTGTTGCTTTAAACCTTCCCGACGACCCTTCTAAAATTCTCATGCAATATTTATTTGATGATGGGAAAGAATATGCTCCGGAAATCATGGATATCGGAGCAGGCACACCGACAGAACAGGTATTGCAAAAACAAGAACCATTACTGCTCAATGGCAGCATGGATTCGTCGCAACCGACCGGTTCGTTTCGAATTCCTAAAAGTGCTATTATTGTCCCTTTAATCCGTGAAGGGCAAGTGATAGGCGCGATGTCTGTTCAATCCTATCGCATATTTTATGATGAAGACCACATGGAATTTGTCTTATCGGTGGCATCGCAAGCAGCGATTGCCATTAAGAATGCTCAACTATACCAGCAGACCGAATCTATCGCTTTGACAGATTATTTAACGCATCTTGGCAATTCCCGTCGATTTTCTGTGGTGTTGCAAGAAGCCGTGGATCATGCATCAAGAAAGGGCTCACCATTATCCTTGCTGTTGATCGATTCAGATAGTCTGAAGCAGATAAACGACCACTATGGACATATTGCGGGAGATACTCACTTGCAAATCGTGGCCCATGTTATTCGTCGTAACATTCGTGACCAGGATACAGCCTGCCGATATGCCGGCGACGAATTTGTCGTGATTTTGCCTGGTACCGAGTTAAGTGAGGCCGTGGCGGTAGGTGAACGCATTCGTCGCGAAATGGACGGAAAATTTGCTTGGAAAGATTCAATGATTGGTACCACCGTCAGCATTGGAGCAGCGGAATTTTATGCTCCCATGACAACAGAAGAATTATTTGCGTCGGCCGATCATGCGATGTATGATGCAAAACGGCAAGGGAAAAACCGTGTGGCTGTACCCTGAATATTGACCGTCGGGGTCTGGGAATGATAAAATGCTTGTTGTTGCGACACCATGGAACGAACCTAACAAAGTCTTGACCACGGGCCATGAGGTCATTATAATAAATGAGCGCGGTTAGCGTAAAGCAATGTAGATAATCGGGGATGTAGCTCAGTTGGGAGAGCGCTTGAATGGCATTCAAGAGGTCAGGGGTTCGATTCCCCTCATCTCCACCAAATGACCCCATGGTCTAGAGGCCTAGGACATCACCCTTTCAAGGTGGTAACGCGGGTTCGAATCCCGCTGGGGTCACCATTTGGGCCATTAGCTCAGTTGGTTAGAGCATCCGCCTTTTAAGCGGAGTGTCGAAGGTTCGAATCCTTCATGGCCCACCAAAGATAGGCCAGTAGCTCGAATTGGTAGAGCAGCGGACTCCAAATCCGCGGGTTGGGGGTTCGAGTCCCTCCTGGCCTGCCAGTTTTGCGGGTGTAGCTCAATGGTAGAGCCTCAGCCTTCCAAGCTGATTACGTGGGTTCGATTCCCATCACCCGCTCCATACGGGGCTTTAGCTCAGCTGGGAGAGCGCCTGCTTTGCACGCAGGAGGTCAGCGGTTCGATCCCGCTAAGCTCCACCATATATAGAGGTTTTGGGGAGTCGCCAAGTTGGTAAGGCACGGGACTTTGGATCCCGCATTCGCAGGTTCGAGTCCTGCCTCCCCAGCCAATTTTTTTGAGACACCGCAAGCGATTGCGGATTTTTTATTGCCCACACACGACTAGCAAAATGCGTTCCATCCCCACTTCCATCCCCACGAGCGGAGATAACGCGAGAACCGGCAGACCATTTTGGGTTCTGCGGGTTTATGCACAATCGAATCGTTCGAATTGTCCCTGGATGCGTAAAGGTGGACCTGGGAGTGAATGACTCCCGCTCGCCCCAACACGCCATGTGTTGGCAGGACAAACGGATTACGCATCCGGTTTATTCCGTGCTTTGGCGGCACTCCATCCTCTTTGGTGCGAAAATCTTCCGGCATGATAGGCTCACACTTTTCCGGAGAATCGTTGCCGTGGTTGCCAGGATGACATTGCCGCAGAGGTCTCCGGTTCAACCAATGACAGTGTGGGAGCATCTGAATGGCGGGGGATCATAGCGAAAGACTTGCCTGAGGAGGAGATCACTCCGACGCCGACAAGTGGGTGTATCCCCGCTTCTCTCTCTTCTTCAGAGAGAAAAAAGATCACACGAACCACCGCGTTGTCTGTGAAACCCTGGGGGTGTGACAGTAAAGTGGTCTCAGTCGTCGTTCCGCGTTATTCGCGGCGTTTGACATCAAGATATTGGCGGGACAGATTAGCTATGCAGGGATATACTCTGCACAGTCTTTATATTTGCCTAAGAGCAGAAAGGAGGGATGCGAGCGCGATTCATTGACCGGAAATTGGGCTCCGGCGTTGCGATGACTAAGGAGACATTCAACGATGATGACACAGGCATTCATCTGGGAGGCTATCCGCGATGCGACGGGACAGTCGCATCCGGTGGTGTTGAGTGTGGCGGAAGCCGCGAAGGTGTTGCACATTAGTTCTATTAGTGTCAGGTGAATGATTCAGCATGGCGAAATCCATCCTACGGCTCTGCCCGGATTAGTAAACGATTTGTATTCCGATGTGTCTTCCCATTCGGGATGTTTATGAAGATATTGAGGGACTTCGAGCCATCGGTGATGAAACACGTCTGGATCCGGACTGTACAATGTTGATCCCTGATCGATAAAATCATCAAGAATGGGGTTCCACGCTTCGTCATCCGGAAGAATCGACGCGCCGCCAACCGTCCCCAACCCGGTTTCAATTAAACCAAAACTTTTGTTCACGGACTTCAGGGTTTGTTGGGCGGTGGTCGTGCTAAAGCCGAGAGCATCAATGTGATGGGCAACCGGGGATACATTCGACACATTCCGAACTAGGACAGTCACCCCGGGGTAATGTATGTGGTGCGGATTAGGAGCGGCGATGGTGGTCCAGTGCAATGCGGTGTCATAGGGAACATAACCGACGCCGGAGCCCATTAAGCCGACGATGACCGCATTTTGGGGCTTGGAGGGGTGAGAGGGGGAGATCAATCCTCCACCGGTAAACATTCCGCCACCGCGGGTTTCTACCCGTAACGGAACTTTTTGACCGAGCAACGAGTGCGTGCTGGCATGTTTTCCAGCCACAAGAGCTTTAGCGACGTTTACCGGAAGCACCACGTCCAAGTTACGGGATGCCATCTGCCCCGGCTGAGAGGTGGGGCAAAATATCCGAAACGCTCCACAGGGATCGAGGGTGTAAGGGTTTTAACGCTACGGTCGTGGATTGCTTATGATACGTGATGCTTGTGAGAAACGTGGCATCCAGGTAAGCCCCATACACGCCCGATAACCGGCTAAATTGGTGGAGGGTATGGCGTGTAATGGGTTTTGTCGGCCCCGAGGTGGTAGTGGCACTCAGTATGCCTCCGGTGGTGGACCCAGGAGCTGCGGGAGACACGCTTATGGACGTTAAAGGGCCTAAAGACGTGACACTTTTGATCACATGAGATTTAAGTTCGGTTCCGAGGCCAATCAATGAGACCATGGCTGCCACACCGATGGCGATACCCAGTCCCGTCAGTAAACCCCGTACGATGCGCCGCGTCAGAGAGCATGAAAGGCCAGACCATACAACCCGGGCCAGAGGCCGATCTGCCTGGGGCCTTTCTTCTTCGTGCACGGTTCCGTCTCGTATGCGCAGGACCCGGTCTGCCAGTTTGGCAAACTGTTCATTGTGCGTTACGATCACCACGCTATGACCGTCCTCATGAGCCAGCGAAATGAGGACGGTCATAATTTCTTCACCGTTAGCGGAATCAAGATTGCCAGTCGGTTCATCAGCTAAAATGAGCGGGGGATTGATGGCTAAAGCTCGAGCTATGGCGACCCGTTGAGCCTGCCCACCGGACAGCTCCGTGGCCCGATAATTGGATCGAGTTTCCCTACCCGGGTCAACAACTCGACGGCCCGTTGGCGTCGTTCAGGTTTGGGGACGCCTGCCATCATTAATGGCAGTTCTACATTCTCTCGGGCGGACATATTTGTGACCAGATGAAAGGACTGAAAGATAAAACCTACGGTTTCTCGTCGAAAGTGCGCTAATTGATCCGAGCGCCACTGTCCGATATCCTGGCCTTTGAAGAGAATTTGGCCGGAACTGGGGCGATCCATACCCCCTAACAGGTGTAATAAAGTTGATTTTCCCCCGCCGGATGGACCAAAAATCACGAGCACGGTTCCCACCGTCAAAGAAAAAGTAACATTCTTGAGGGCCATTACTTGCTCATTCCCGCGTTGATAAACCTTGTTAACTCGTTCTAAATGTAACGTCGAATCATGGCTCAACGGGATTTCGACCTCTTCCAACTGACGTGTCGGCACGACGCTTAGGGTTAAAGAATTGACGATCCACGAGGATGCCGCATAGTTAGGTGACCTATGAAAATTAATCTGCTAGATTATGTCATATATTGGCACAGTCACTCGGCGGGTCAATTTCCTGTTATGGATTCAGGTTAGTTTTACGATGTGCTGTCCCAGGCATCAGTGACGGTGGGGTTTCTTTTTTCTCCGTTTCTTGTTGGGTTTTTTGCGCTTTGATGGATCTGGGCGGGCCGGGCGCTCTTTGGCGGACAAGAGACCATGGATAGCGCCAAACACCGGATCACGCTTTGATAGCACTTCTTCAGGGACGAAGTCAAGAAGCTCGTTATTATCGGGACGGTCGACGTTGCGTATGACTGTGAGACTATCCGCAAAAATTTGCTTCTCCTTCGCCCATCCGTCCGGATCCACGCTATCTGGCGGTGTCCATCGGTGGACAAAATCGTATTGCCAGAGATCGAACGCATATCCATCAATTAATAAGGATTTTGCGTGCTCAGCCAAGGATAGGCAATGAGCGTGTTCTTCTGGGGTCATCCAACCGAGGGTTTTTAGGAAGTCGACCACATAAGGAATACCCCAGACGGTAGTAAAGGCCCAATCCTGTTGGTTCGACAAAAACCTTGTATAGGGACCCAGATATTGATGGAGCTTCTGCTCCGTGGGATAAAAGTAGGTATCGCGTTGAGTAGACTGCCCATCCTCGAAAAACCTCAACACGCTGTTCCAGATGAAGGAGGAGGTCGTAAACGGGAACTTTTTGGTATCCCGTTGATAACGCAGGAAAACCCAGCGCAAATCTTCGAGTGCCGCAGAACGCTGATGTTTGTCGCGCCACTCTGAGATCGGCTGTGGCCAAGTTGGACTCGACAGCACAGGGATGACTCGTTCTTCCAGATCCATGGCGTCATCACCATATAACTGGTCTTCTAATTCCGACAACGAGGCCGCATCGGGTGATTCACCGCTCGAAATTTGGTCATAAAGCCGTTCACATTTGTCGTAGATGAGAAAATCGGCCAAGATATTTGCGACGCCAGGACTAATCTCGGGCGAGGTGTGAATTGGTGAGAAGCCTGTCTTAGCTTGCTCTGCCGCGAAGTCTCTTTTTTGGTAGAGACACAGCCATCTGAACGTCATTAAAAATGGACTCGCGAATTGAACCGGGTCTTTCCGGAGGTAGGCCGCGGCGGTAGAAATTTGCTCCGGATCGTCGTGAAAGAGACCCCAGGCGAGCATGGTGTCCTCTACGTAGCTGGTTTCTTGGAAATGAAATTCAGGCAGCACATGCCGGAGTTTTTCCACCAGACGGACCATCGCCGCCGGTCCAGCTCTGTCCTCCAGTTCTGCGATGAGAATACTCATTTCCGTATCTTCCAAAAAGTCCTCGGTCAGCGGGTAGTCCAATGTTTGATCGATAAAGTCACAGCGATCGCCGGCAGAAAGGTTTGTATAGATGTCTAACCAATCGTCGACGCGGGCTATCAGATCGGCCGTAACTGCGGGCAAAAGATATTCCTCCTCGTGCAGAGACTAATCCCCATACCAATGGGGTGCGAATCCCCTATGCTGGGAACAAGAACGTCATCCCTTTAGTTACCTAGTGACAGCGGAGGGCACACAATGGGAACGGATTTTTAAATTAAGAAGGCGCATACCGTAATTCCGCATAGCTCCGTCAGATTTCGTTGTTCGCACAGTACCTGCCACTAATCCAAGCTATCAGAAGGGAGTACGTTAATGTTCCATGCTTTATTATGACAGGTTTTTCATAGAATTTACAGCAGAGTCCCAAGATGATGATATTTGTTGCCCGGGGTGTTAAGGGACGGTTTTTCCCTGGGAGTCATAACACGTTAACCTACGAGTTTGAACGCTTGGGGAGTAGACATCAGGTCGAATGTGGTAGCAAAACTCACACTCGATTTTGAGACGAGACAACGATTCGATCGTTGCCCGTTAGTCTTCTTTAAACAGGCAATTGATGATCCCTTGTTTTGGCCGATCGAAGTGTCGAGCTATGGCTTGGAGAATACCGTAGAGTGTTCCCGTTTTGTTGCTGGGTCGTGGTGAGAATAAGATGACTGCCGCGTTGTCGTTCGACCCAATATCCCAATCGTGTAAGCCTTTTGGCCAAATCTTCGCCTTTGATATCGCGAGGGGCCTTCATAACGGAAAGACCACATCTTTAACATAATGAACCCGGACAATCGGAGGTTTCGGACGCCGTTCGAAATAGAGGTCAACAACTTCTCGAATATTCACATGCAGTTCGTCCATGGTATCAGCCTGCGTAAAAATATCGTATCCCATCGCATGGGCGGTATAGCCGCCATCGATATCTTCTTCGGCCACAAAAATCAGTTCGCTCTCCACCATTTTTATCTCCTCGCTGCCAATTATTGGCCCCATCGAGAATTGTCGGTGAGCATTCATCCGCCTGGAGATCTCGAATATTTGACAGCTTTATGCGGTGGTGCCAGTCATCCCCCCAGTCGTAGGTGTAGTCAAAAACTCTGCCTTTCTGCGAGATGGCATCCAGCAAAATCACGCTATTGGCTTCTGGCCCGATACCATCTTCCATTGCATTGGGACTTTCGTGCTGTGTCCCGTTAATGTCGAAGTTCCACAGATGTCCCCCCCTCCAACCCATCACGATAATGATTGCCTCATGAAGCTGTTCTAGAGTAATGGTGGCGGGCACGGTGAAGAGTCGCCATACTCGGGGCTCGATGTGCCGAAGAGTGATCTCTAATTCGTACACCATGGAGGGATTTTCGTGAGGTCCCGTAAGCGGCTTTGGAAGGGGCGTTCGCTGGTTCACTTGGCCCCGTACGACAGCGATGCTGGTAATACCCCACCCATATTGGCAGAATATTCCTGCGTGCGACACCAATTCGTTTATCCTGATATCGGGGTAAACCCCTCATTTTATTTTGAAAAACAATGCGGAAGAGGATCTGATTGCTACACTTTTTGAAAAAAAGTTCTATCCATAATGCCTATAGAGATTATAGGTTTAATAGCCTATAATCAACCGAGTACAGAGGAATTTTTCGGGAGGTGGGCTAACAGAAGTATGGCACACGATACGGAAGGTGTGGCTTTTACGGAACGTGACGAGTCGGTGAGGCAACAGGCCGCAGAGTACAATCACGAGTATCGACAATATCAGAACGGGCTTCGGACAGACACGGCGTTTCGTACTAGACGGATTGCTTACGGGGTCCATCATCAACGGCCCCCAAGCGAGCAGTATATGATTCGCGTGAAAATTCCCTACGGTCTGGCCACAACGCGGCAGTGGCGCACGTTGGCCCGTGTCGCGAAGAATTACCATAGTTCTTTGCATCTGACCACACGGCAGGCTATCGAATTGCACAATGTGTCCCTGGAGGCCACTCCTGCCGTGGTGTCTGCTCTGGCCGCGGAGGGGCTGAGCACTTGCGATGCAGGAGGCAATGGAATTCGCAATGTGACGGCGTGTCCGCTGATAGGCATCTGTCCGCGGCAAGCCTTTAATCCGGTGGCGATCATGCGCCAATTTGTGCGAGGACATCTGAACACGGGAATTCAGGCACCTTTGCCAAAAAAAGTGAAAATGGGGGTGTCTGGGTGCGGGGAAGATTGTCTGGGGGTCCGATCGCAGGACATCGGTGTGGTGGCCCGGAATCGTTGTGACCAAGCGGGATTCCGGATTTACGTGGGTGGGGGCATCGGATCGGCACCGCAGAGCGGGACTCTGTTCGAAGATTTCGTGCCAGCAGCTGAGTTAGGAACCTGGATGGACGCTATCGTGCTATCTTACAGAATCATCGGGGAACGCGACGATCGTCATCATGCACGCCTGAAATGGCTGGTTGCGGATTTGGGGATGCAGGCGTTTCACGAATTCGTGGTCCGGTACCGGAACAAGCTGGTGGTTTCAGAGAACCCCACCGACCATGGGACTTTCCGCCGAAACGATGAAGGAGGTTCGCCATCTGCATCCAACCTGTCTCGGTATTCTTCACTGCTGGGTGAGTGGGTAAAACAGCGGGTATGGACCCTGTCCGAAGACCAGGTGGCCGTCCGGGTACCCGTAGCGGGAGGCATGATGCCCCCGGATGAGATGAGTGAGCTGGCTGCGATCACCGAAAATTATGGTTCAGCACAGTTGTCGATAACGACCATGCAAGAGTTTGTGATCCGCAACATTCCGAGCGTGAACTTGCCACCAGTGTATGCCGCCTTACACGCATGGGGTCCGGAGAGGATGACGAGTGTGCCGTCTCTCATCAGTTGTGCGGGATCGCCCGCTTGTAATTTAGCCTTGACCCGTTCGCAAGATTTGACGCAGGTGTTGCGACGGATGATGGCAGCCGATGCGGACTGCGAACAGGCTGCCCAGGATCCTCGCTTGTCTGTACGGATAAGCGGCTGCCCGCACTCGTGCAGTCATGCCCGGGTGGCTCCGTTGGGCCTGATCGGTGGTTCTCTGCACGTTAAAAACCTGCGAGGGTCGGTACCGGTGTACACGATTTGGATCGGAGGATCAGAGCAAAGGGAGTGCGTGAGAGTCGGGGTCCCGGTGGCTCGCATTCCCGCACGGCGTGTGCCCGAAGCCCTGCGACGGTTATTTCACGCCTATGTCGCGGAGCGCAAGCCAGGAGAGGGCTTTGAAGCATGGTCCCGAAATCGCTGGCACTTGAATACCGAGGAGGGGGAAGCATGACACGGGCCACGATGCGGTCCCAAAGAGCGGCTGTGAGCCAGACGTTGTGGGGAGATTTATTGTCAGAATTCGATGAACCTTTGGAGCGTCTGCAATACGACTGGGGCACGACCCAACCCTTTCGTTTACCCGAGGTTATTGCGGGAGAATGTGATAACCGGGCCACTGGAATTGCCTCGACCTTTCGAGCAGGGGCTCGGTGGGATATTTCCGCCGCGACAGCAAGCCGGTGGATGGCGGAAGGCGTGGCCCAGGTCGTCGATGTCCGAGAAATCGTTGAATTCTTGGGGGCGCATATTCCCGGAGCACGGTGCCGGTCCGTTCCTTCATGGGAACCGGAGACCGAAGACGGCATCCAGGTAGTGGTAACCTGCCGAAGTGGACGGAGAAGCCGGGAGGCCGTCGCCTGGTTGAGGAACCGGGGTTGGACTGCGGTGTATAGTCTTGCTGGCGGATTGTTGGGGTGGATGCGAGAAGGACGGCCGATTGAACTCGGGCCGGGGGCAGAAGAAAACGTACATATTCGGTAAACCGAACCGAATATGTACGCCTTAATTCTCTTCGCAGCACTGGCTTTGGCCCATGGTTCCGTCGTGGTTTACAGTGCCTTCCTGCAAAGCCAAATATGGAAAAAACTTGTGATAGACTCTAATTGAACCATTGGGGCCCTCCTCGTAATGGAAATGGACTACGCCAGATCTCTTCGACATTGGGTTCCGATTTTGCTTTGCACCCCAACATTTTTGCGCCATAGACAATGCCTAATTCATTCTATTCGGACAATAAAAACTGGGGATAAGCTAGAGGTTGGTGACCACTTGCTTGCGGTAATGCGAGAACTCGGTATAGAACATGAGAATCGTCCGGCAATTTTCAACGCCAACGCCTCGAGCCGTAAGAAATCCCCAGAACTTATGATGCGGGGGACAATCGCGGCGTGGGTGGACGCAGCAACAAAATTGTATCGTCCGTCTCAACGACGGGATGGCGGAGCGGCAAAATGATCTGTTGCTGCCGTATTACCGCTAAAACAGTAGAAGAAAACGCCAGATCCAACTCATCGAGGTTGTGACCAATCCAGTCCGGTTGAACTGGAATTTCTTCCAGTCCCAAATCCGGAGATGTGAGCAAGGCCACGAAAAAGTCTGCAGCATGAGGGGTCGCCAAACTTTTGGCGAGCGTATGGCCCAAGAGATCCTGGCTCGCAACACTATGCGTCATGCCCAGATCCTTGAGTGTTTGGGCCGCGCGACGAGACTGCGTAATCGCGAAAATAGGGGTTTGGGGAGCGAGCCGGTGCGCCTCTATTGCTGTCATCAATACCGCTCCATCGCTGTCTCCCACCACAACAATCTGCTGTGCCAAGGGCAAAGACGCTTTGGCAAGAATGTGAGGGTGGGTGGGATCGCCGGTAATACACGGCAAATTGTCCGGTAACTCGGCAGAGGACAAAGGTGAGACCATGACCGCCTGAGGGTGCTCGGCTAGCAAGTCCGGCAAAATATGAATCAGAAGCGAGTTGTATCCCAAAATCACAAGATGATTGTGCGTTTTATTCATAGTCATACCCCAGACCTTTCGTAATTGAATTGAGACAATGGCTGCAGCCCAACCGGCAAAAGCGGCCCCAGCCAATGGAATAGCGGTAAGCATAGTGCCCATGGCAATCCATCGGCCCCCAGTATTATGGGGCGTGACGTCACCATAACCGACGGTGGTCACAGTGGTTACGGCCCAATACAGACCAATAAACCACGAAACATGCTGCGTGTCGGCAAATAGTGTGGCACTCACCATCATAATGACAACGATGACTCCCGTAAGAAAAAGAATTTGATGTCTTGACATGCGTTGCCAAATGCCAAAAAAGAATAAAGACATACCGAAACCCTCTTTCACACCTAGAATATGTTCTATTGTAAGTTATACGCACGTAAATTAACCTGACTATTTGCAGGTTTTACAGGTTATACGGAACATGGGAGAAGGGCAGTGCTACACCACGCGAATGGCACTGGGGCACGCATGCGTTTTTTGTTGGTCCAGATTTATGACGATCATCTGTCGCGCGTCTGTCCTAACGCGAGGCGGTAAAACGCGGAGCGGCATAACCAGTATGGACAACTCTGTTTATTGAACTGGGTACAATATGGCGCGGATCAATTTCACGAGATGTAGGAAAGCACAGCTTCGGGTGCCGGACGATTCAGTGGACTAAGAGAATCACGCGAGAGAGGGGAGAAATATGAGGTATGAGTTTTGCATTTTATTCAAGTTGTCCATAAGACCCGCAATACTTGGAATTGGTCAAACCCTCCTTTTCTGTCCATACACCCTTACAGCGTAGCGCACTCACTAAACACCTCTGGGCATGTATGATTGCCCCAAGAAAGGTCATAATATCTAGCAAATCTACGAACACGGGAGTGAACAATTTGGAAGTCAACCTTCTCCTTCACACGAGAGAGGATCATGCTGGAGTCGCGATCACTGACATCAAAGCCGGGGAAAAGATCTATGGTCTCTTCATGGATGACCATACGGCCATTGAACTGAACGCCGCGGAGGATATACCGCTGGGTCACAAACTTGCCGTCAGGCCCGTTTTGGCGGGAGAACACATCGTCCTCTACGGCCGGTCGGCAGGCCAAGCCACCCAAAGCATTCAAGCCGGGGATCACGTACACATTCATAATATGAAAAGCTTACGGTGGGTATGACACGCGAATATACTTTTAACGGCTATCGACGGCCTGACGGCACCGTCGGTGTTCGCAACCATGTTTTGCTTTTGCCCGTTGAGGGGATATCG
Organism: Bacillota bacterium; assembly: GCA_021821465.1. Classification (GTDB taxonomy): domain Bacteria; phylum Bacillota; class Sulfobacillia; order Sulfobacillales; family Sulfobacillaceae; genus Sulfobacillus. Next base: position 12,972 of record JAKACM010000002.1, on the reverse strand, counting down.
AACCGGGTTGCCGAAAACGTGTCTCACATCATCAAAGGAACCCTGGATCTCAGACATCCGTATGGTGATCTTCAGTTCGGCGAGGATTTAGAACTTTTCTTCCGCACTATGATCGGGGCAGGCTCCAATCCCAATGTCGCGGCTGTCATCGTCATCGGCATTGAACCCATCTGGGTGGATCGGATAGCCTCCGGCATCGAAGCGACAGGAAAACCGGTGGCGCGTTTCACCATCCGGCACGTCGGTGATTTGGCCACCATTGAAGAGGTAGCCCGCAAGGCTCAGGAATTCGTATATTTCGCCAGTGAAATCAAGCCCCGGCAGGCCACTTTGGGCGACATCATCATTTCCACCAAGTGCACCGAGTCCGACCCCACCAACGGGTTGGCCACCAACCCTGTCGTGGGGAAGGTAGTCGAGCGTGCTCTGGCCACCGGATCTACCGTTCTCTTCGGGGAAACTTCAGAGTTAACCGGTGCAGAACACATTGTCGCGGACCGCATCAAAACCCGGGAGCAGAAAGAGAAGTTTTGGCAGATTTACAACGAATACGTTGGATTTATCGCCAACCAACGGGTTCAGTTGCTGGGTTCCCAGCCCAACCAATCCAACATCTTCGGCGGTCTTACCACCATTGAGGAAAAGGCCTTTGGTAACATCACCAAGATCGGTCAAGCTCTAATCGATGGAGTTCTTAACAGCGCCGAAGTTCCCCCCGGCAAAGGTCTATGGTTCATGAACACGTCCAGTGCGGCCGCCGAGGTACTCACCTTATTTGCTGCATCCGGCTCAGCACTGTGTATAGTTGCCACCGGGCAAGGCAATATCATCGGTAATCCACTGATGCCGGTCATGAAGCTTACGGCCAATCCTAAAACGGCCACGACCATGGCCGAACATGTCGATCTCGACTTTTCCGCCGTGTTACACCAGAAGATATCGACCGACCAAGCTACAGACATGCTGATGGATATGCTGCTTAGGATTGCCGACGGTCGTCTCACAGCCAGCGAAGTGCTTAACCATAATGAATTCGTCCCTGTTAAGCTATTTCGCAGCGCCTGACAACAACGGTAGATTTCAATTTCTCGTGTTCTTCGTGCGTTTGTGTTGAAGTCTTGCGGTAAAGAAAATAACCGTGTAATGCTGGTAACGCCGCGGCAGCCCAGTAAGCATTTATTCCCTTGGCTTGGTAGAAGAGACGCGTGTGATGACGGGAGAGAAATATCAGTCTTCTTCAGAAGAAAAGGGGTAATTCGAGGATCGCTGGTGGTCTCTATCAATTGTGGTGTGTTGTTATTTCAAGCCGTGCTCAGCCATATGGTGTAATAGTGGTCAGCCGTGGCTTTGCTGGGGTTTAAGCCCAGATATATGCTTCTTGCGCAGGGCAATCTTCTAAACCATCTGTGAGGTGAATGGCTTTTGTGGGGCCATTGGATGGATATGCCCTCGCCCAAAAAGAGTTAGCCATCGGCGTCATGAAGGGTCTGCGTTGTGGCATATAGCGCCGCAAATCGGAAGGTAAACTTCCTCAAGCTTGCGAGTTACAAGAAGGGGAGAAGGGGAAGCGTATACGAAAACACTTTCCCTTCTTGTTCCAAGCCGGGATCCTCTGTTCCATCGAATGATTACACCGATATCAGGGTAAAAGACAAGGTTTAGAAAGACAGTAAAATTGTCGAGGCTTCGATCAGATGTGCATCTATTCCTGTAAAGCTATGCGGGAGGAAGGAGATTTATCTAACGGCTGGGATTTTTGTCGTTCGATTGGCAGTAACGCAAAAAAACTTCAGGGGGTCGACGGCACAGGTAAAATTCACTTTAGATTGTCTATCAACGGAGCCATGGTTTTTCATACTCAAACTGCCTTTTAGTGCCATAAGAATGGCCGTTGACGACCCAATCATGGAGTCGAAGAGTGGTGTTCGTAACCTACCCATGAGGAATTGAAACTACCTTCATGACACGCCACCAAGCTAACTGTCTCTACTGCTCGCGGGTCAAAATTGAGGGTTTGTACGGGCTAGGCCGTTCATTTTCCAAACGATGACGGGGCAAGAAAATCCTCAGCCTAATCTCTGAGTACGAGAGGCATCGAACGGTGGATGCTTCACCATGCTGGCAAGCCATCAGAGAATCACGCGGAAACCGAGCGCCGATCGCTTCTCTGACGCACAATCTCGCACCAAGGCAACTTCAACCGTGATGAGTCATAAATAGGATGGTTGTCGCGCATACTGGAAAAACAAACAACACAGCAGAGGTGGCAACCGTGTGCGAAACACCCCCTGCGGGCAATAGGTCGGGGTCCTTTCAGTCGAATTGTCCAAGCGACTTATTCTATCAGGCTTGGGTTCCCTCCGGACCTCAGTTGATCGTCGTGGGGATCCACGGAGCCGGTCAGCATTCGGGATGGTTTGGAACTTTAGCGGATTGCCTGTTTTCGCAGCGGATGGCCTTTTTTGCATTAGATCTGAGAGGTTTTGGTCGGTCATCCGGTTCCAGGGGCCATGTGGACCACTTTGAGCAATATTTGGATGATGTGGACCAGTTTATCCATTGCATCCGGAAACAGCTTGCTCCCATTCCCATCATTTTGCTTGGGCACAGTTTTGGCGGTACTGTGGCAATACGTTACGTCCAAGAACGGCCTACGGCGATTCAAGCCCTGGTGTTGTCGTCTCCAGCCCTGCGCATTCGCATGATGATTCCGCCCGGTTTGGTTTTCTTTATTACTTTGTTATCTCGAATCGCACCCGCAGCGAGCATCGATCTGGTGAAGTGGCCAGCGATCATTTCCCGTGCCCACCCTCATTATCGCCTGAACGTTCCCCAAAGGGGTAATGAGGGTGATCCATGGAATACGACCCGATTTTCTGTGCGCTGGTTAACGGAACTCCTGACCAACGGGACACAAGCCTTGCGTTGGGCGCATCATTTAAGCATTCCCGTTTTATCCTTTTGTAGTGAGGACGACGTGTTGGTCGATCCTTGGGCTGTCCGTCAGTTTTACCGGGCGCTGCCAGGACCCGACAAACAGCACCTAGTGTTAGGTCATAAGCCCCACGACTGGATTTTGCATGATAACGGCAGCGATCCGCTGTACGCTTATGTTATTGATTGGATGAAGGCCCATTGAACAAATCTTCGCGTTGACAAGAACCCTGAGTGTTTGACCCCTGCATAAAACTCTTTCACTGAGCGGGCAATTAATTGGTCATTGCGTGGCCGATAGGAGGAAACCCCGAGGATTTCTGCTGGAGCCCAGAGTGTAAACTCATGGACCCCTGGATTAATCTTGGAGCGGATTTCTCGGCCATCTCAATTCTTTCGATAAAGGGTATAATGTCTCACCCCACGCCCCACGCATAGCTCCTTGACGGAATTTCTGGGGAACGTTGTTATCATTCTCTTGTTTTAAATCTGGCTCGCGGTGGATACTTGTTTGATAGGCGTTGGGTAAACATTAATGACTATGTCCCGAGAATGGTGTAAGGAACGGTTTGACTCCACCCTATCGTTATAGATTTTTCACCTCATTTTAGTCGGATAGTGATCGTTGGGCAGCATTATTTTGCGGAGAGGTGAGTCGTTACTAATAAATATTCAATATAATCATAAAAGTCGGTATAGTTATGGTAAGATAAAGAGGTCAGGACAAGGGGACCTCATCACGGGAACGCCTCACGATGGGTACGGACGGAACTTAAAACGAGGAGGTGGCATTATTTACGCAACTAACCCTGTAATCTGGGGTAACTACCCAGGAGAGGCCCCCTCGAAACATTTACCTATCCGGCCTAATTAACCCTAACCTCATCCTCCTTGGCAAATGATTGTGTGACCGGGTAGTGAGGTATCTTCCAGAAAGGATTCACCATGATAGGATCCCGCGGCGTATACTTGTGGACCATCCTGCATATCGAAACCCCTGCGAACCGGATCCTAGAGATTCCTCACTGCGAATCTCTTCCCACTTTTCGTATCTTCATGGGCCGAGCGATTATGAAAGGCAGACCGGCATAGCGACCGATGTGAAGAGATCGAGGGCGGAGAACCATGGTCGTACGTGGCATGGGGTGCCTCATCAAAGATACCTTCCCGAAGTTAAGTTTTTGGCAGGGGTCTCGGCCCAAGATGAATCCGATGTGGTATATCACAACATTCATCAAGACTTGGTGGATCGAGGGATAATTTTCGCCGACACGGATTCGACGTTACGGGACTACCCCGAATTCTTTCGAGAATATTTTGGCACCGTTATCCCTGCCGAAGACGATAAATTTGCCGCACTGATACGGCGGTGTGGTCTGGGCCGCTCCTTCGTGTATATTTCCAAAGAGGTTCGGTCTCCGATGCCTCTCTCATCGTATTGCCGGATCGACTCAGAAAATATGGAGCAGTTTGAACGCACCATAATTATTGCTGACGAAGGGTCGTTTGGCCATTACAGTGCAGCTTTTACAACCCCGATTTACGCCGGTAAATCACGGCATTCGGCCGTGGTGGAACTTATTGTGAAGGCCCAGATGCGGTACACCACCCTCTGGAATTGGGCGTGAAAATGAATCGATTGATCAAGTTCGAAAGGGAAGGATCGATCGGATGACCGCTGGACACTAGGCGACATCCTCGACGGAAGTCGGGTCGCGGCCAAAGCTCATGTTATTCCTGGCTTTGGCCGTTCAGTTTCAGGAAGGTTGGACATCTTATGATAGCACTACATGCGGAAAAACCCCCGATTTCGTCGGGCCAATCGAGCCTCGACATCGATCTGATTTTTTGGCATCCCAGGATTGAAGACACCAAGCCACTGCAATATTTCCTAGAACTCAACCATTTAGATGAACGAGCCCAGACCGTAATGTGGCTCACAAAGTGTACGATGCGATTGAGTATGTGGAAGGGCCAGTATCTTCATGAAACCAATCAGGCCGACTGGAATGCGGCCATGCAGGCATTGGAGCATTTTCTTCGCCAGATGAATGAACACTACCATCCCACCCGAATTGAATATGATACCCCCGCCTTCACCGTAGGGTTGGTGAAAAAGGTTGGGCATCAGACCAAACTCCTCTCGATATTAATTAGTGGCCCGATCGATAAACAGCAACCGGCATGGTGAAATCTGAAGCCTTGACCGTATGCGCCAAAAAGGGACAACGCCAAAGGAGATGGCATCATGGGTATAGCGTGGGTAATCGGGATCGCCATAATTGTGATATATGGTTTAGTTTCCCTCAAAGTGGTCAAGCAGTGGGATGAGATGTTGGTGTTTACTTTCGGTCAGTACGTGGGCACCCGGAGTCCAGGGATTCATTTAGTGTGGGCCGGGGCGCAACGGGCGGTCATCGTGGATCGTCGCATTACCACTACGGAATTTCGCACGGAAGGCACGTTATCCAAAGATAAGGTGCCGGTCACCTTGTTAGCGGTGTTGTTTTGGCGAGTGGGCGATGTGAAGCGCGCTATGATTGACGTCAAAAACTACCAAGGGACCATCGATTTGGCGGCGCAAACGACTTTGCGTGACATTGTCAGTCGAAGCGACTTGGATCAATTACTCTCGGACCAACGACGTTTGAATGAGGAGATTTTAGCGCAACTTCAAGAAAGGGCTGCATCGTGGGGAATTGAGGTACAAAACGTGGAAATTCGGGACCTCGAGATTCCTCCCGCGCTCCAGGACATTTTGAGCCGTAAAGCTCAGGCTCAAGCCGAAAAGGCCTCGCGTCGGATCTATGGAGAAGCCGAAGTGGTGGCTGCGGAGGAGTTTGTTAAAGCAGCCAAGCTGTATGAAACCTCCACGGTAGCATTTCGTTTGCGGGGGCTTAACGTGCTTTTAGAGGCGGTTAAGTCCGATAAGAACACGCTCTTGTTTTTGCCCACGGAGTTGATGGATATGATGCGTTCGGATGATATGGAATCGACCGAAAAAGCTTCGGGGTGGGTTGACAAGCTTTTGAATAACGACGCATCACGGGGCCAGGGTTGAGGACTAGTCTACAGGGGTTTCGCGTCAGATATGGGTCGTTTTGTTCTGGGTGCGGTCCAGCGTGCACCGACCCGTTCGACTGCAGATCAATGCCTTGCGTCCAGGGCAGGATTATGGTTCCGCTATGAGGACATTTCTGACACAATGGAAGGGACCTGGCACTTTTGTTCGATAATTGCTCCACTTCGGGCCTGGTTGGAGCCCTGGATTGCTGAAAGGAATATGGCTTGCCCTGATGTTAGCTGCGTGTCGGAAATGTGCTTTGGTCATGGAAGAACCGGACCTGGACCCAGCCAGCTGTGAACATCATGGCTGTCAAAATGGCCCCTCAGGGCAGACAAAGCCAAGCAACGCCCCCCCTGAGATCTTGCCGCCGACTGATGGGTATAGAGGGAGTCGCAAGGATTAGTGACCGTCTTCTTGTTCTGGTATCGAAAAAGTTGGTTTAGGGGTCAAACAAATCGGCCACGGCGAGGACTGCGTCAGCAAAGTGTGGACAGCGAGCCCGTTTCGTTACGGCGGAAAGTTCCAGCCACATCATAGCCCTTTGGTGTTAGGCGATAGACCGTCAGCGCTTCCATCTTGAGATCCACAATCCAGTACTCTTCCACCCCAAAAGTCGATGTCTGACGTAACTACCAGGACGATGCCGAAGGACGGAAGTCCCAACTCACCTCATCGGCCGCTGCTGCTTAGCCTACATCCCGCACATGAAGGATGGGTGGATAAAGGTCTGATAGTGCCACTACCAGCCGACAAGACAGGTGTTCGTCAAAGAGCCAGGTCATGAGTACGAAAATAGTTGCCGTTCGCGTTCCGCGTTACAGGTGAGTACCGCTCAAATATCTTCTTCTCACAGATCAAGAAAGTCTGCCACGATGTCTGGAATCAACATTTCCCCGGCGAGATAGTCCAAAATATCGGAGACCGTGATACGTGTACGGCAAACTAAGGGATCAATCACGATTCGATCCCGATAATTTGTCAGCACTCCCCTTCAGGCTACAAGCTATTAGATGGCTAACCAGATGATGGTTCAAGAAACGGACCCTCACGAGTAAACTTGGCCATGTTGTTTCCCTAAGTTGAGTAGAACCCCCGCGGATGGTCTCAATGGTGCATGAAAAGGCAGCATCCTAAGAACGGGTAAACTCCTCTATTGGTGCTTGGTGGTGCCGTGGATGCCTTGGGGCAAGACTGTCACGGAAGTTCGAGCTTCAACCAAAATGAGATTGTGCTCGTATTGGACAGCCGCACTGGTTGCGAACCATATTTCCGGCGACAGTGGTTCATCGCCAGTTTTCCTCCGATTCCCAACATTGCCTCATGCCCTTGGGTTCCTTTGTCAGTCTTGGCAGCCCCTGGTCATAAGGTTGGCACTTGTTGATGACGCGTGAGACATGGTAATGCGTGAGATTAGCGGACTCTTCCGTAGATATCGCCAAGACGTCTTTAAGAAGGTTTGGGTCTATGAGTAAATTGATAGGCGGGAAAACCTGAGTAGGACGGGACAAATGTTGCCTGAAATTGCCTGGATGTGTGGATTTTCCACACTCGGGTGACTTCCTTTCGAGCCTGGTTATCGTTTTCATGGAGCAGAAGAATGGAGATTTGACTGCGGTCCCGATCGTAGGCTTGATGGACATCGTCGCCGGCGATAGTCAGAGACACGGTAAGCCAGTCTGTATGATATTGCCAAATCATGAAAAAGTCCCGGGTGCGGTTTACGATCATCATCTCGTCAGGATCCGGCCCTTCTTTCTCGGAGGGACGAGATCCATCGTGTGGGATGCGAACCCATTCATCAAGAACCACAATCGCAACATCCTTTCTGAATGATAATTTCGGGGAATGTTTATTTGGGCGTCTCGCTGGTGTATCTCTTTACATTGGATCCCAAAAAATGATCCTGGACGAAATGGTCATGGGACAGGACGTCGGCCAGCTTCCTAAAGGTTCTGAATAGAACTCTTCGGATGTCTGTCATCATACAAGAACTATTATACAGCAATTTACACATTATATTTAAAGCTGTAGATATGATGGTTGGCAGAGAGTTGTCGTTAAGGTTCGATTAAAGATTGGTAACATGCTGCCTGACTTGAAAGAAGGCGTTTTGGATCCCAACCGAAACTTTGTTACGACTCTTTCAAGGATTTTTCCCTTTTTTAGAGTGGGGACTCGGGCAAGAGGTGTCCCGTCTTGAGCGCGAACAGATAAGAGTTGGATGACCTATGGCGGCAAAACCGGAATGTCTTCTGGATTCTTGACAGGAATCTTCCACAAGTTTTAACACGACCATGACATGTTGTTAATATGGTTATCTTATAATAAATCGACCGATATGCCCTCTGTGGGAGGGTAAATCGTCAACATCAAGAGAAAAGTCTGACAATCCCCAACTGCGTGTCGACCTCTTGCTGCAAGAGCGCCTAGGAACAGCGTCTGATGATCAAAACCTCAATCCGTAGCCAAAATGATTCAGGAAGGAGAGATGAGAATGTTTCGGGGGTTGGTGCCAGTTTTAGGGCTTGATGGGATAGTATCGTTCTGTCTGTCGTTGATGTTGTTATGGGAATTGAGGAACTTAGAAAGAGATTTGCGTCCAAGCAAGTACCGGCACCCCGTAAATGTTGTTCAGGATCGTTATGCACAAGGAGAAATTAGTCTCAGAGAGTTAGAACAACGGGTGGGCGAAATTTTGGAACACAACGAATTCCCTTGGGCCGGAATGGGAAGATTGGTGCGTGCGCATGCATTCTTGTTTGAGTTTGCCATAGAGGAAGAGGACTAGATTCTTTAGGTGCCCGATAGATCTTACCCTGTCAGTCATTCGGCAACAAAGAGTGATCAATTAACCGGACGGTTTGCTCCTTCATATCAGGCAGTGCGTTCTGATTGGGTTCGATGCGCCAAATCCAACTGAGTAAAGAGCCTGAGAGAGCGACCGATCCCGCCACCGCCAAGACGGCTCCCAAGCCGTAACGACTGTCAATGAACCCCAATACAAACACGCCGGCCACTGCTCCGATGCGGCTCACAGCCGTGGCGACACCTAAGGCCGTAGCCCGCATGGGAGTGGGGAAGATCTCGGCCGGGATAATGCCTGTGGTGGTGCCAGGCCCTGTGCTGTTGAACAGGTTCACCATCATGAGTCCACCTAAAAGCACAATAAATAGGGTAAAATCCATCCACAACAGCGCCGCCAACAACCATAATCCGAGTCCTGAGAGCAAAAAGCCACGGACCTGCAAGACTATGCGACCTGTGGAATCCAAGTGCCGCATTGCCCACAGAGATCCGAATCCACCGCACAAGGCTGCGAGTCCTGTACCTAAAATGGCTCCAGCGGTTGAGGTTAGCCCAGTGGATTTTAGCAGCACGGGAAGGAGCAACCCTAATCCGTAGGTGGAAAAGTCCATTAGGAACCAAGGAATCAAGGATAAGCGCCAGGCTTGCCCGAGACTTTTGGACTGTGAGGTTGTCATAAGTGAGGTTGGGTGAGCCGTGTTCGCCGTGGAACCGTACTGAAGCCAACGAGGGGATTCTGGCAGTTGTTGGCGCAGAAAAAGGCCGAACCCTGCGGGAACTATGGCGATAGCGAAAAGAATTCGCCAACTCAGTTGCGGCGGTAGGGTAGTCACAAGCACGGCACCGAGAGAAAAGTTGAGAACAGCGCCGACAGACCATGCCAACCACACATATCCCAGGTGATAGCCTCTGGTCTTGTCGGGGGCAAATTCGGCCAAATAGGTGGGTGAAATGGCATAATCGGCCCCAACAGCCAAACCTACCACAAACCGAAACAGAATTAACCAGTGGTAATTTAACACCACGGAGGACAGCAAAGAAAAAATCATAAAGATGATTAAATCTCCCATCAAGAGCGTCTTGCGTCCGAACCGATCGGCTAAGATACCCGCACCGAGCCCGCCGACAATGGAACCCAAGAGCATGGACGATGCGAGAAGTCCGGTGGCAGCGGGCGTCAGATGGAACTGACGGGTTAAGGGCACCAAAGCCACAGCAATGACGGAGAGATTATAGCCGTCCAATAAAATTCCCAGACTGGAAACCGTGCGAATGCGTTTGAGCAATACCGCGTCAGGTTCTTGCAAAGGGGTTGGCATAGCGTATACCGTAATTCCTTCCTCTTCTTAATGGAGTCGCCCGGTGCTTGTCTCCTCTGACATGACATGCGGGGCAACGACTAAAGTAACTACCCAAAACTCGTCGTAGATGTCCTCTCAGACCTTCTCCCCGCTATTGTAAACTTCCGTCTTTAACAGGTGGGAGATTAGTTGCCATATCTTAACAAACTTCCCCAAATCTTAACACGCTGCGCTCAATCATTGGTGATTTTCTCGTAGGTCTTATGGAGATAAAGTTACACTTAAAAAGAACTGGGGTTCTCGCATTCGCAACTTCGAATCCTACCTCTTCCAGCAAATTTTGTGCGACACCGCAAGAGATTATGAGTTTTTCCGTGATGGTTGAGTAGCCGGAGCCAATTGCCCAATTTGTGGGTTTTGATCTGAACCATTGTTGCCGAATTGAGTTGGGTTGCCGCAATCTATCTGAATCATAGAGGAACAGCGGAAGCAGACGCACCATATATAATAGAAATGACAAGAGGAGGCGGTCTGGTGGAGAAGACTCTTTCGCAAAAAGTTGCTGAGGCGATTTTCCAGAAATCCGTTTCATATATCCCTTTAAAGGCTGGGGAGACGCCTCAGGACAACCCCTTTCTTCCAAAACAGCGGGTACGTCCTCTCAAGAGTAATTCTAAAGAACCCGGGAAAGCCACTCACGAGTAATGATCGGTTCGTTTACGGCTCTTTTGATTATTTTGGGTTTTGTGTTGCCTGGGTATGTAACGCGTTGGGTGATAGGGAGACGCATTTATTTGCGTCCTATCGGCGATTTTGAATTGCTATTTCAGTCCGTTTTGATAAGCTCATGTTTGTTGGTGGTTTGGAGTGCGGCTACTGCCGTGCCGTGGATTCACGCTCTTTCTCCCCTCCATATTGTTACCCAAATGGATCACGTTCCACCTCTCGTAGGATGGAACGCGCTGGCGTCACTTGTCGTGTTGCTGCTAATAAGTGTCCTGGTCGGTTTCTGGGATTGGCTTGTCAACGTAATCACAACGTATGGTCAGAACCTTCATCCTTATCCGATGTTATATCGTTTGTTGGGGGTGATGCCACTGTCCACAGGTGCATCGCCGTGGGTCCGAGTTGAGATGGAGAATAATCAGGTGGTAACGGGACGGGTGATAGAGTTCGGGCTGGACGGTCCTGATGCCGGTAGCATGGTCTTAGTCATGGTAGCGATTCTCCGCGGTGATAATGCCGTGGAGAATCGACCTGCCGAGGAACGCTGGTACATACCCCAAAAAAGCATCCGTGATTTCAGGATAGAGTATGTCAAATTGCAAGATCATGAGAATACGTTGGGCTAATTCATCTTGGTTTGGAAGACACAGAGCCTGAAGGTGGTTCCAAGGCCGTATCCTCGTCGCACAAGAATTGGTACCACAATATACCACCCCTACGGTATCGAATCGGTGAAGTAACCCAACATCTCCACGATCCTCACCATCAACAACGTTTCCGGATCCTGGATTGTCTGTATATGGGAAGAGAAAGTGCCTGGTTGGACGCAATCCGAGCTCATACCTTTGACTAAGCCAGTTGTGTAATATTAGCTGACTCTTGCAAATGGTGAGCGTAAGGTACAACACATCCGATAAAGACTGTTTTTTAACACACTCTTCACAGCTCCATAATTTTTAGTTTCGGTATTTCGTTTTACAATAAATAAGCTTCGGGCATGAAACCTTCTCACAAGGGTCTACTATCAGGTGTCCAGATAATCAACAGCACATGTGAAAGGAATAGGTGGCAGCATGTCAATGACCCGCCGCACCTTGCTGAAATCGGCTATGCTATTGGCGGCCGGCACTTTGCCGGAATGGAATAAGGAGCCTACAGCGATGGCCATAACACCTCAAAGCCATAAAATGCGCTTACCGTCCGGCCTGTCCCATGTGACGCATTTTGTGATCGCCACTCAGGAAAATCGATCGTTTGATCAATATTTTGGTTTTTACCCTGGAACGGACGGGATTCCGCAAGGGGTGTGTATGCCCAATCCGGACGGAAGCTGTGTAGCTCCCTATCACTTTTCATCCCCCATTGAGGGCGGTTTGAATCGGCCAAATCATTCCTGGGACGCTATTCATGCCGAGTGGGATGATGGCCGCATGGACGGATTCGTCAAAGTTAACGGAAGACTAACGATGGGATATTATTTGAAACAGGATTTACCTTACTATTGGCAGCTCGCCTCGGAGTCTGTCTTATGCGATCATTTCTTTTGCTCGGTATTAGGCCCCACTTTGCCCAACCGCTTATATTTGGTCAGCGGCACGTCAGCGGGACTGATGAATGACCCTGCGGTGACGGCCTCCACCACATTTTCACAAAAGACACTATTCGATCAACTGGAGGGGGCAGGCATTAGCTGGCGTTACTACGTCGGAGATTACAGTTCCACCGCCCCTATCATTGCCAAAGAATTGTTGATGTGTCCGTTATTATGGTTTCCACGCATTATGAATAATCCTGCCATGGCCCAAAATATTGTTCCGTTGAGTCAATTTTTCACAGATTTGGCCACACGACATTTGCCGCAGGTCAGTTTTCTGGCTCCCGGTGCACTGGATTGTGAGCACCCGCCTGATGATATTCGTGTCGGGATGCGTTACATTGAATCTGTGGTAGAATCGTTGAAAACCAGTTCTTATTGGCCCGAAGCCGCTTTCGTGCTCAATTACGATGAGGGTGTGTTATGGCTAACGATATTTGGACACGGTGTCACTAAGAGGATCTTCGTATTAGTTCTCATGCATCCGCTAATCTTTTTGGCCCTAATAGAACAGACCACCGCGCATGCGCGGTGGATCTTCTCAC
>JAKACM010000159.1 GCA_021821465.1 Bacillota bacterium | reverse complement strand
AGATTCACCACCGGTTTCCAGTAGACCCCGGTGGCCTCCATGGCGACATGGGTCACCCCGCACGCCATCAGCCAATCTCCTAAGGCGAGCAACTCCTCCGTGACACTGCCAAAGGTGCGGGTTTCGGTGAGGTCTGGGGTCAACACCGTGGCCACAATCACCTTCTTGTGGATATCCAATCCGGCTCCATGGGTAATAAATAGTGCGTCCATTATGGACACCTCATCTGATCAAAATCCTTCGACAGCCACGGAGCGTCTGAGAATTCTCCCTTGCGTGCTCGGCCTTGAGGCCGGCAACAGTCTTGAGTGCTCGACGTGGCCGGAATCCGTCTCCTCAACGAGCTCGTAGCATCAGAGTGAACCCGATCTCGGTCGAAGGTCTCCTGGATCATAGCACAACTCCCTTTTTCATGGGTCTGAGTGTCCCGCGCTGCGGGACATGGGCGTCTCCTCAGACGGTTCCCCTCGGGCCAACGGCATGGGAATCGCAACAGGTAAAAGGGGAGCCAGAATGGGCAGCCATCTCTGTTCTTTGTCCACTTGGGCTGCATAGGCCGCATGACTCGGTAAACGCACCGTCATGTCGCTACCAAGATGAAAGGTGCGGTTATCCCAACCACTGTGGGCAACGGGACAAATAGGGAGATGAGCCCACTCAGGGAATTGCTGAGCAATTAAACGAGCGACTAACGATACGTTGATATCGACCATGTCAATTCTGCCTCCGAGAAAAGTTCCCCTGCATTCTATTCCCAATGCCACCTCGAATCGCAACGCGCATATTGAATCCTGGCATAGCATCTGGGAAGCGGAATGTTTGGGCAATCAGGTGTTTCACACCCTGGCGGAGGCTTATGAAGCCGTAGCCCAGTGGATCACGTTTTACAATCAGCGACGAATGCATGGCAGTTCACAGGATTGGCCTCCGGCCCCGTTCTAGCTCTGGGCCTGGGCGGGAACGGCTCCGGTCATTCCATCCGTTCGGTGCTAATCCAGTCCTTGCCAAGCATGTGGCAATGATACCCATCACCACGAAAGTTCTTGACACAGGTGTGGTATTCAGGATCGTCCAGCTATTGGGTGCTGCACCGACTAACTCGAATGCGACGACCCGTTCTTATCCCTTCGACGCTTCTTTTCTAGAGAGCCGATAACTCGCCACGCAAGGTTCGCATACTTTCTTCCACGGTTCGATGCGCCGTGTCAAGCACGATGTGGTCACGATCCCAGGCGTCGTACCGACGGTCCTCAACCTCTTCCCATGTGGGTAGCACCAATCCGGGAATATCGGCGCCACGTGAGGTGATTCGCAGTCGATGTTCGGATTTATCCGAGCAGACAACTTCAATTTCCACAAACGGCACGGCCAGAGATATTGCCACGTTCCGCCATGCTTCCCGTGTTTCATATATGGGGTTTACTGTGTCCGCAATCACATCCAGGCCCAAGCAGAGATTCTGAGACGCAACCGCGTAACAAACCAGGTATCCCGCCGGTCCGTCTACCCAAACGCCCGCACCTCGCATAGCTTGCTCGATAACGTCTACACGCAGATAGGTGGCACGCCATTCTTGGGCCAAAGCCCGGCATAACGTAGACTTCCCAGAACCAGGCAAACCGCCAAAAATATAAAGCACGCTTCGTTTTCTCCTTATCTTCCATTTACAGCCAGAAACTGCCCTTTAATGCATGAAGATTAGCCGATTCCAGTGTATACGATCGCCATGATTTGCGGTATTCAATTCAAGCAAGATGGGCACATGCACATAGACATGGCGCTCCATCACGCCATACGATTTTCGTTACAACAAGGCCGAAAACCAACCGTCCGATCGACTTTCCGAAGCGGTCGTCTAAAACCTTGGATTACTCGTTGGTATACATCATCTTGCGCAACGCGGGTTGTAATTGGCCGAACAAAAGGGAGGACGCCCTCATACCCATAGGGGAAGAGCACCGTTTTCCGGCTGTGGCCGTTGCGATTATTGGTGGTCTTCGCAAAGACCTCTTTGAGGGCCTTCCGAACATCCTCCGCAGTGAATTTCGCCAGTGACTTGTTTGAATTGCGCTGGTGTCAGGAGCGATATGATGGGAAACCGTCTTGAATGATAATGACCTACCGGGACCATCCATGGCTCCTTGGGAGGAGAAGGCAAAAATTCAGCGTGGATGGGAAAGGCTCTGACGTGCCCCCGAGGAGAATGCGTGTCCCCTATTATCCGGTGGTCCATGAGTATCCGCAAAACGTTGTATAGTCTCTCCAAAATTCTGAGTGTCTCGGGTCTCTCCTATTGCACAAATACCAATGTGACGTGTTTAAACGACTGCACAGGTCTGTCCTGTTGCCATTTCTACATTAAACACGCAAGCATTGCCATTGATGACTCCACGCTTTTGCGGTAGATTTCTGCTGTAATCTCAGGTTATCTAACATACTTCCAAGACCTTATGATAGATTTGGTTAATTGCCTAAACATATTATGATAAGTTAATGATACACTGAGGCCGTTATAATGAGAGTCTTGGTTCTGTCATTCTTCAATATTTACTTTCCGTTTCCATTTCTAACCGTATCCAATCAACCTAAGCGACTAATTTGTACGTAGAGTAAGATAGAAGGGAACTAATCCATGAACGCGATAGCAAAGATTATGGTTTCTTGTGCTCCCACACCAATTGCTCCGTTTTCCCATGCTTGTTGGGCTGGCGATTTCCTTTTTTTAACCGGCCAGATGCCTATTGATCCTATTACTAACACCTACGTTACCGGGTCCATTCAGCAGCAAACCCAACAAGTATTAGAAAATCTTCTTGCCGTACTTACCGATCAACATTTAGGTTTAACGGATGTAGTCTCCGTGCGCTCGTATCTAACAGACATGGATAATTACGACAACTTTAACACGGTGTATAAAGCATTCTTTGGAGCCGTGGAACTCCCTGCGCGCACATGCATCGGTGTCACAGGACTCGCGGGAGGAGCTGCTATCGAAATCGACTTGGTAGCTTATAAACAAAATCACACGTCCGCGTAACTATACTGCAGTTTGCGCTCCGTACGGTTCACCCACTAGAAAGGATGCTAAAAATGGCGGAAGAACTTGAAAAACTTATTCCTGAGGATGATGAAGCGTTCCATATTGAAACGCATGGGATTGACATCATTTCCGCGGCAGAACGGCACGGATCCCCTCGCCAACTTTTCTGGGTCTGGATTGCCTCCACATTTACTATTAGCGGGGTCATAATAGGGCAGTTGTTTCCGACACTCGGTTTGAGCTTATGGGAATCACTCGGTGTTGCTGTCATTTGCTCCCTTTCCTATGTTGCGGTCGGCCTATCGAGTATCCAGGGACCAGCGGCAGGCACTGCCACTTTGACAATTTCCCGAGCAACCTTTGGCGTTCGAGGTAACGTCATTCCCTCCCTTCTGAGTTGGTTGGTGCTCGTAGGCTGGGAAAGTGTGACGGTAGTGCTGACGGTAATTTCGTTATTATTAGTTGCACAACTCCTTCATCTGCCTCATACAGGCGCAATTGCTACATTAGTGGCTATGGCAATCGCCTTGATTTTGACCTTTTCCGTTCCTATTTTAGGGCACGCCACGATTATGAAAATGCAACGAATACTTGCCTATGCTATGGCAATCTGTGTTCTCGTGATGATCCCACTGATATTGCCGAAAGTAAATTGGGCATTTGCGCCCAGTGCCTCCCACCTCGCAGCCCATGGTGTACTAGCCACTTTTGTGCTGGCGTGTTCCATTGGGATTATGGGTTCCTCTCTTTCATGGCCTAATTACGCCTCAGATTATTCTCGTTATTTTCCTGAAGACACTTCTCCGAAATCTATTATTCAATACACAACCTGGGGTGCTGGCATAGGATCTTTCATTTTTATGTCACTAGGAATCTTGCTAGGATCTTTTGTCAGTCCTGCGCTTTTCAGTGCGAATCCGATGCTGGGAACCATGGGTGTCTTGCCGGTCTGGTATGCATTCCCCTTTCTCTTTCTTGTAGTAATCGGGCAGATAGCTAATAACTATATGAATTCCTACAGCTCCTCGATGAGCTTTTTGGCGATGGGCGTGCACCTACCGCGTTATTGGTCGGTAGTGATTGATGCGTTGATTTCATCAATGATTGCTTTATACGCTTTATTTTTAGCTCCGGGCTTTCTCAGCTTCTTTGAGAACTTCTTAAGTCTTTCTATCCTCTTTTTGGGACCATGGACAGGAGTATTCATCACCCACTATTTTCTCTTTCGGGGACATTATGACTCGCCTTCTCTCGTCACTATGTCCCCCAAAAGTCGGTATTGGTACAGTAAAGGGGCGAATCCCGCAGGGTTTATTGCATTGATTACAGGAGCCTTTGTCGCATTTTGGACCGTAAATTCTGCCCTGTGGGTAAGCCCCGTCTCTGCGCATTTTCTTGGGGGTATGGATGTCAGTTCATTCGTTGGGCCGCTGGTGGGTTCCGCAGTATATTACATTTTGATGCGCAAGACTACCACCGTTGTTGAACAGCCCACAATCTCACAGTCCAGTATGTTTTAAATCACGAAACGTTCATTGAGGTGATGTTTGCATCGCCTCCTTATAGTACAACCTCACTAACTGTCACATGAGCCAAACACATAATTCCAATAGTGGGAGTGAATAGTGTGTACCATGACCTAAAAGCGACACCGAATACAATGCATTGGGGATACTTTGACAATCAATTGGTGCCAGTTTTAACGGTAAATTCCGGCGACATTGTCAAGGTGGAAACTGTGACACACCAAGCTGGCGATGCTCCTGATTATTTGATGGACCCCGCCATTGAAAATATCTATAACTCGATTCCACCAGAAACTCGCGGCCCAGGCGTTCATTTGTTAACTGGCCCCATTTTCGTCCGAGGTGCAGCCCCTGGAGATACCTTGGAAGTACGATATCTCACAATGACCGCGCGACTTCCATATGGGACGAACGTGAGCGCAAACTGGGGATTGCTCCATGATGTGCTTGACCGGCCGGAGCATGTAACTATCTTCAAGATCGATGACACGCTACAGCAGGCACGAGCCCTTTTTGGATACGATTTTCCCGGACGGTACGAACTAGCCGGGCAAGTTATTCCTCCAAACCTTGTAGAACGCACACCAATTATGTCTGGCGTCCGTATTCCCATGCGGCCGCATATCGGCACTGCCGGTGTCGCACCTAAGGAGAGTGGACGTATCAGTAGCATACCCCCAGGGAAACACGGAGGAAACATTGATAATTGGCGCATAGGCCCCGGCTCAACAATGTTTTATCCTGTCTTGGTTCCGGGCGCTCTCTTTTCACTTGGAGACGCTCACGTTTCACAAGGCGACGGAGAAATTGACGGGACAGCAATAGAAGCATCGCTCGACATTCTAATGCAAATTGTCGTACGTAAGGACATTAATTTTCCAGGCCCTCTCTTGGAAACTGCGGACAGCTGGTATATCCATGCATTCGACCCGGATCTAAATCTGGCTGCGCGTCAAGTCGCGCTAGACAGCATAAACTTTTTACAAGAACAGCGCGGTTTATCGGTAGACGAAGCCTATACGCTACTCAGCGTAGCTTGTGACTTCGGAGTAACACAGGTAGTCGATCAAAAGCAAGGCATCCATGTTATTATCCCCAAATCTCTGTTTGCGGCAGGCTAAATAAAGTGTGTTAGAGAGTCTCCGGCCCCAGAAAAGGAGTGAGTGTTCGATTGTTATACCATAAAAATATCCCGATACTCTATGGGTTGCCGGCGCTGATTTTGGTCGATCAGCAGGTAGGTGGTGGAAAACCTCCGTCCATTCAGTGCCCTGACTGTTTGAATTCCATGAAGCGCACACAACCTCTTCTGGCAACCGCCCGCGCCTTGGATCTGCCTATAATTCACCTTCAGGAGGTGCACCGCAGAGAACTGATCGACTTTGGCCGCGAGCTGGATGGCCAAGAGGGAATTCATGATGTCGAAGGAACAGCTGAAGCCGAATTATTCTCCCTTTTGCAGCCCCTTGAGGGAGAGTTCCACATGGTTAAGAGGCGATATAGTGGATTTTTTGCCACCGACCTTGATCTGCTCCTGTGTACAATTGGCGTGCAAACGGTGATATTAACGGGGCAATTGACCAATGTGTGCGTGCACTACACTGCTATTGATGCTCATCAATACAACTATGTCGTCCGGGTAGCCGAAGATTGTGTTGCAGGATCCTCACCGGAAGCGCATCAGGCTTCCCTAGCAGCTATTGAGTACCACCAATATGGTGCCATACGCTCTTCCCACGAACTAATAAAAGAATTGTCAACCCGCCTCCCCACGCCTTGGCGAATTCCGTCTCACTCCACGTTACTCAGTAGTCGCTGGTTTATGCAACCTCAAAATCTTTAAACACCTTTAATAAAAGGAGGCTCTTATGCAACAGATTGCTGACCGCATTTTTCTCTTTACTAGTGTCATGCAACAATTGAATACGGTGGTGATTATCGATGATGAATATATCATCCTGATAGATCCGGGCTTCTTCCCTCAGGAAATTACCGAAATCCAGACATTTATACGGCCATGGGAAACACCAACTCGACAGCGTTTCATGGTGATTACCCATTCGCATTTTGATCACATTGCCGGCGTGTCGTATTTCCCCGGGTACCAACTAATCGTGTCAGAAAAATGGGACCGAGCCAACGAGCAGAGATCACGTGCACGACTGGAACGATTTGACGGAGAATTTTATGTGGACCGACCGTGGCACGGATTATTATCCCCAATACTGTCTAATCACACAGTCCGGGACGGCCAGAAAATCGGCCCTCTGCTCTTTTTCGCGACGCCCGGCCACACCCAAGATAGCCTGAGTATCCTCTATCAAGATGTTTTGATTGTCGGGGACTATCTCTCTATTTTGGAATTTCCCTTCATCAATCACGCGACGAACGACTATGAAACGACCCTTCGTCTCTTTTTAAAGATCGTCGCGGACTATCCGGTTCGTCTGCTCGTTTCCCAACATGGTCACCACGCGCAAACCCTGGCAGAGATCAAGCAGCGCGTGGTCGTGTCGCAAGAATATATTCGATCCGTAAGGCGGGATGTTCAAAACACTATTGACCAACATCTGTCTGCCGAATATTTGACAAACAAAGCCGCAAGTTTTGAGTATCTTGGCGGGATGATTTCAGTGGGCCTGGTTGAAGCTCATCGACGCAATGTGTTGCGAATTTGGAGTGAATATCACGAAGCGGACCCCAGAACACAAAACACAGCCGAGATTAATTATATCAATCAGCCCCTGCAGAACACCTAATGCGGCATGGAACATCCCTTTCGGAATCATACCGAAGAGCCATTCAGGTAGGGGAGCATTCTTTCGAGAGAGGATGTTCCCTAGCCGTTTTGCGGAGAAAGTTCAGCCCATTGGTTATCAAGTCTACGTGACTATTTACGCATTCCCCGCTATGCGCATATGACTCGGCGGCCCACTGCACAGATGAAGAATCCAACGCCTGCTCATCATTAGTCACATCTCCGGTCGGCACAGTAAATGGACCAAGGAGGTTACTTGCGCATCCGCGATGCGAGCCGTTTTAACGTAAATCCCACGACATAAAGGTCTTGTCGCACGTTTTTGGATTCAGTTAAGTTAAGAGTCGCAATACTTTTTCCGTCCGCCAAAAGAGGATATATCTTGATAGCTTTCACCTGAATCCGTGACAGGAAATTGACCCACCGAGTGAGTGTGCCAATATATGACATAATCTAGCAGAGTATGGGATCATCAAAACGGAACGGGACCAATGAGGGATCCGAGCCAGTCTGCACTCTCACGGAGAGTGACGGTGCGGAGGCGGCGACGCACTACGGGGCGCCGTAACGGCACTTGGGGATGGTCCAGGGTGGCCTGCCCCATAATGCGCAAGAGATTAAAGACCAGCAGGGCGATCTGCAGAATCAACGCATTGGTGGCGAATTTGCCCGAAGGCAAACGTTCCAAATTCATGTCGGTTTTGTATTCACTGTGG
>JAKACM010000043.1 GCA_021821465.1 Bacillota bacterium | reverse complement strand
CTCGTGCCAGGATTTCTCGATATCCAGGACTGGAGGCGACCCACTCAACATGGGAAACGACATCTCCATGAACGACCCCGGAAACGACGTCTTCAGTACGATACCTCCCCTTAAGTTAGCGCGTATGGGGTAAAGGCCGCCATCCAAGAAGCCAAGCAACGGTATGAGGGAGCCAGGCAATGCCCAGAATGTGGTGCATGGTCTGAATCTGTTATTCCGGGATTTTTTAGTCTTCGTTTACCCCGCCGTGAATTGTGTGAGCCACCAAGTCAGAAACAAAATGAGGTGGAATTAGAATGAGCCAACGTTATCTCATCCCCCGCCGCATTACACAACGCTATGAATTTTTTTTAGGAATAGGATGGCAGGAGATCCGGACTCTGTTCATGGGAACGGCTTGCGGGGGAGCCTGGTTTACCGGAAGCCACTTAATGCATGCGGGGTTGCTCGTACAAGTCATTCCGGGTGTGCTATGCCTCGGAATGGCCTATTTTCTCGTCCGGCCCCTGCCAGATGGCAGTCGTTTGCTGGATTTCCTGATTGCCATGAAGACGTTTTACACCAAGCCCCGGCGCTATCTCTACGATTGGAGCCGGGATGACTATTAGGAGGGATGACAATGGCCTTACGATGGCCCACAAAGCATACCGAGAACCCGCAAGCCCCGGTCAACAAGGCCGGGACTTCTCTTTTCCCTCAAGCCATTAAAACGCTACAGGGAAAGAAGCCCGCGACAAATCCCACGGTCCAAACGTGGATCCCGCTAGCCGATTTACAGCAGGGATGCTTGATGCGTCCCGATGGGGCCGTAGTCGGAGGCCTCAGTATTGCCCCCATCAATTTGGATCTCCAATCCGATACGGAAAAAGGCCACATCATTCAAGCGGTGCAGGAGGCCTTGAACGGGATTCCCGTCCCGTGGGAATGGGTGTCGATCTACCGGCCCGTGGATCTGGATGCCTACCTGGGGCACCTGGATACCCTCTTGAAGCAATCCAATAGCCGCCGCCGCGCGTTGTTGCAAGAGTACTTAGGTTTTGTTCGCAACCTGGTCCGATCCGGCTCGACCGTTGAACGCCGATATTACCTACTGCTCACGCGTCAAGGATCGGATGCCGTGGCCGAACACCAGACATTTCTGCCGCAACTGTCTACGGATTTTAACCGGGCACGGGGGATGCAAACGCATGTGATGGATGACCTCGCCTGGCGAGAACTCTTATTTTTGACGTTTCAGGCGGACAAGGCGGCCACCGAACCGATTCCGGACGTGTTGCGGTTGCCCACCCGTTATGCCGCTGCCGTGCACAACCTCAACCCCTAGGTCACTTGTTCACCCTCGCCCGCAATGGCGGGGGTTTTTTTGTTTTAAGTGAAAGGAGTGTGCGATATGCCACTAATCAAGCGCCCATCCATCTCGCAAGACCCGACTGCCGGCAATGCTCTCCGCAATGCCTTTAGTCCCCAAGCCCTGAGTTTTCAACCGCATAGCGTCCAGATCGGGACCCAATGGTCCCGCGTCTATGCCATCGTCAATTTTCCGCCGAGTGTGGGTCCGTCCTGGCTCAGCCGGGCCGCCAATCTGGAGGGCGTGACCCTGGCGTTTCACGCGATCCCTACCGATTCGAGCCAAGTCACCCAAGCGTTAAATCGTGCGATTGGGCAATTGGAGGGCAGTCTCGCCGTACCCGGCCAAACAGCTTTAGCCAAACAACGCGCCGAAAGCCAAGTGCAGGATGCCCGATCCCTGTTACGGTCCTTGGACACCGACCAACACCGTCTCTTTACCGTCGGAGTTTTCCTGCTGGTGAGTGCCGACAACGCCAAGGATGGTGAACGGCGGGCCAAGCGTGTTGAAACGGCATTATCCGCTGTCGGAATGCGGGCTCGCACTTTATCCTTTAGACAAGAACAGGGCTACACGCGGTCGGCCCATGGGGACTGTTTCCGGATGACCTCCGAGACCAGACACCGTTTCAATTGCCTGTGAACACCGTGGCGGCTGCCCTGTCTTTTACCTCCAAAGGTATCAATCACGGCCATGGCATCCTGATAGGCACTGCCGGAGACCCGGGCCATGAGGAAATTGTGTTGATTGACCGATGGGATCCGCCCGCCGCCGGACTAATCAATAAGAACATGACCATTCCGGCACCGAGCGGAGGCGACAAGACCTATGCGGCCATTATGATGCTTTTGCGGGAATGGGTGCAGGGGGTCAAAGTCTTCATTTTAGATCCTGAAAAACGCGAGTACCAACAGGTGTGTCGGTACTGTGAAGGGGACTGGCTCAATGCGGCAGGAGGCCGCACCCTAACTGCTCCCCAGTTTTTGGTAATCACGAGGGTTCTACGCCCACTGGGCAGGAATTTTTTGCCGCCGATCCCTGCCCCGATCGCGGCGATCAGCCACGCCGCGTCCTTCCATCATCTTCCGCCGCCCCGGCACGAGGCGGGGACGACACGCAAAGCCCAGGACATACCCGAGATGCAGATTTCTGTAAAAAAATGCATCCCGTCCCAATGAAGCACGCAGACGGCTGTTCAGAATTGGTGGGGAAACGAGAAGGAACCCGTTAGGTGATCACATCTCCCATACTCCGCTCCATACGGGTGGGGATCAGTGCAGGAATTTTCCGGCGAAAGTCCGTTTGATAGCGCCATAATGTGCGCCAGACCCACTGTCCTTTCTCGAATCCCCACGAACCGAGACACCACAAGGCGTGCGTGCGATGAGTGGTGACAGTATTGGCGCGCCATTCCCGATCGTTACCGAGGCGTTCCCTGGCCCATTCGCCGACATTCAACTCGTAATAGGCCCAAGCAAACACCCACAGCAGGCGATCCCCACGCTCAGGGGTGCCTCATTGGACCCCATCGAGTTGAAATCCTTCGTACACATCATTTTTTTCGTCGCGAAAGCATTCTTCCGTGGTAAACCGCTGACCATAGGCCGCGGTGATCCATGGTGCCGGCCACGTCGTGGCCGAAAGTCCCGCTGAGACGGCCAAATACCAGGGATCGAGATACCCTTTTTGCGTCCACACCACTATGCGGAGTTGGTAGGCTTGTTTCCCGTAAGATTTGCCATACCGGACGGACAATAAGTCCCGCAATACCGGCCGACTTTTTGCGCAGAGCAGAAGAGGCCGCCAAACCCCGGGGCGGATTTCGATAGGGGTCGATCCTTTGACACGAATGATCCCATCCCAGCCTAAGGCATCCAAGGCTTCAAAGATCTCCTGGGCACCAAATCCCCGATCCGCCAACACAATGGGATGACAGGAGCGGGGCCATAGCCCCGCGACCCGTTTCAGGAGAGCGATTTCGATAGCACGCTGGCGGTCAGCGAGGCGATCTTTCCGCACCGTGACCCCAGCTAAAGGAAGAGCTCGTCCATGCGTGCGCCAATTCCAGGAGAGAATCTGATGAATCCCATCCTGCGGATCCGTCCAATCCAGGGTAATCAAGGCTTCTCGCATATTCCCCAACACGTAGTGAATCAAATCTTTTTGGGCTCTGATCCTATGGATGCGTAAATTCCCCAAAAACCGGTCCACCCGCTTAATTGCAGGCTTTGCCGTCGTCCGCTTGGCCATGGCCCGTTGTCGACCGATTTTAGCAATGCCCAGCAATTGTTGAGACAAGACCGCCCAGACTCATGCGGCCAGGGTGGTACGCTGGGAGCGCCGGAGTTGTCCGTGTGCTTGAAAAAAACTCGTGACAGACTCGAATCGAACCATCGGGATCCTCCTTGTGATAAAAATATTTCGCAGCGGATCTCTTCGACAGCGGATCCCGATTTTCCTTTGCATCCCGATATTTTTTTCAGATCGACAATTCATTCTATTCGGATAACAAAAACTGGGGATAAGCTAGGGAAAAGACTTACCCGGCCTATAGACGGCCAGAAGGAGAGGTCACACTGAGCTCAGGTGACTATCTATATCTAGTATGTCGCAGGGCCTTGTGCCCCCTATATCTTGTTTTTTATCACTCGCGCAGATATTGATAGACCGTTTCCCGACTAAAGCCATACTCGCGGGCTTCTCGACGATCATGTCCGGGTCTTCCAGTTCAGCCAACCCCGTGCGCGAATCGTAGGAATTGACAATCCCGTGGCTCGGAACACGAGGGCGATGCCTCCGTATCCCAGTGCCCAGGCTTCGCTCGCGGCCATTAATCGACGCAGTTTTTCATTGAAAAAGGGCGCCAGTCGTCCATGCTTTTTCCGGATTGTACCTTCCATATCTTGAGTGTTTATCGTCGAATGCCTCCCTCTCTGCTGTGACCCATACATTCGACATCCCCCCTCTTGTCCTTGTGGATAGTGAAAATTAATTTTTATAGGCCGCCTTAACTGACCCTATCAATCGCGAAAATAGTTAGAAAAAACTCTGTTATGCTCATTATCTTTGCAGTTTGTTAAGGTAAATTGTGCCATACTTGTTAAATCATATAGGCTGTCAGAACTAGCCCAGAATAGGGGAATGCCAAAACATTTTTAGTGCGTGAATTACTGTCGGGGGTTCCAATCATACGCGAACATAGGCGATTGACATCGTCACTCTAATTAAGAAAGGGTCGAATAAGATGAAAAAAATCGCGAGTATTATGGCCTTAGTCGGCATCCCAATGGTACTTACAACGCTTTCAACCCAGCCTTGGACTGTTCGTGCGTCGTCTTTTCAACCGCTGCATCGTACGACATTACCGTTAAGAACCCCCGTGCTGTTGCCTCCCAATCCAGTCCCACCGCACGGATTTGATCCCCTAACAGCACCGGCGCAAACTCTAAAAAAATATGGCTTTCCACCCAAACCTAAAAATGTGCAGGCATTGAAACAGTGGGTCTACGCAATGAAACATGCACGATTTTATCAAACGATGCCACCCGTTATTGGGAAAACTCCGTATACGTCCACCACGTATAATAGTCATTGGGCTGGCTATTCTGAAAATACTTCGGGAGCTTATAATGTATCGTCGGACTGGATACAACCTTCGGTGTCTAGTACCTTTTACATTTTTCATCCTCCTGGTGTCGCATTCTGGGCGGGGATGGGTGGTGTCACGAATAGCAGTTTAATTCAAGCTGGCGCAACGTCATCCCAGACTTCGCCCCCGTCATACAGATTTTGGTTTGAGGATTATCCGAACGCGCCCATTTATATGGGACCCTATGTGACAGGCGGTGACCAGGTGTATGTTAGCGTTTACGACGTTAACAATGGCACAGCTCAAGTTTATTGGGAAAATATCACAACGGGCGGATATTATTCTCATGCATTTTCTGCTCCGTACTATAATGGTAGTACAGCCGATTTCATTGCCGAAGACGTGAATGGATATCCTACATTTGGTCATGATCCGTTCTTGGGCGCTCAATATAGCACCAATCTGGGAGGAGGTTTACTGCCGACATCTCCTACGGCCAAATATATCATGACTAACGGGTCCACCAATACGGCATGGCCCGGATCGGTGAACGGTTCAGGCAACTTTACGATATACTCCTATTGACCCCTATCAATTACATCGCATCAGATGTACTGTTGACATTCGACAGATCGGTCCCGAATAAAGAGTTGTTGGGGTGTACTTTTTTGCCATAGGGGAGAAAGGTGATAACATGTTTAAAACCATTGCGGCTGTTTTGGCTACGCTGATCACATCCGTTTCCCTAGCCGGGAACAATTCTTCTTCCTCGCCAAACATCGGCACGTCATCATCTCTCCACGCCACGATGCCTACGGTGACAGAGATGCATAAGTTTTGGGGACAACGCTATACCACCCAAGGAATGTTTTCGCGTAGCATTAATGTCTATACGGTAAAAAATGTCACCGAAGGTATACCCGCCACTCTTCGAATAACGGAAACGTCGCAACCACAATGGCAATATCCCGTGTGGTATGGATCGCCGGTTATCTCATTAGCTCAACAAAAGTTTTGGACGAATAAAGTCCTGATCCAAACAGCGTATCACTCGATCTTCCGTGATCCGATTTACGGTACCCTTACGCACTACCATTTACAAACGGATTTATCGCGGGCTGATGCCGCCCGCGATCCGTTATTAAATCCTGTTCAAGAAGGGGCTCTGAAAAATGATTATAATCAAGCCGAGATTGTCATTCTCAACACGCTTCTTACAAATGGGCAATATTTTCAAATCACGGCCTATTATTATGGGAAAGTCTCTCATTTGCATCCGTTAATGCAATTCTTTCACTCTTTATTAACGTCCAGTTCCTCGTAGATTCCACCGAAGACACTGAGGCCAGTCCAGGGCATGGCAATGCCTTGCATTGGAGGTTACCCGTTATCGGGACTTACTGCCATATCGTTGTCATGAGTCTTTTTGCAGATATTGATAGACCGTTTCCCGACTAATGCCATACTCGCGGGCTAATCTGGCTTTCTTGGCCCCGGCTTGGGCTTTTTGCCGCAGTTCCGCGACTTGGTCCGGCTGCAAGGCGGGTTGGCGGCCTTTGTATACCCCGCGCTTTTTGGCTAAGGCAATGCCTTCCTGCTGCCGTTCCCGCATCAGAGCCCGTTCAAATTCCGCAAAAGCTCCCATGACGGACAAGAGCAGATGGGCCATGGGGGAATCCTCCCCCGTAAACGTCAACTGTTCCCGCACGAATTCGATCTGGATCCCTTTTCCGGTCAGGGTTTTCACCAGGCGGCGCAAATCGTCGAGATTGCGGGCCAGCCGATCCATACTGTGGACCACCACGGTATCCCCGTCTCGGACGAAATCCAGGAGCGCGGCTAATTGCGGACGGTGCACATCCTTGCCGGAGGCCTGATCGGTAAAGACCCGGTCCAGGGGCACCTGTTCCAATTGCCGTTCGGGGTTCTGATCAAAACTGCTCACGCGAATATAGCCCAGGCGTTGTCCCGGCATTCTTCCACCTCCCCGTGTCAGGAATAAGCCTATGACCTTCTCCAGCACCTGTCAAGGAATCGCCATAGCGACTCTAATCTGACGGAAAATGCTGGGTCGGTTGACACATGGTTAGGGTGTACCCCACATGGACATTCCCTCAATAGGAATGCCTTTTGATCTCGTCTTTCCCTTTAGCGAAGGGTGTCTAGGGAAAGAGATCTCCTCACAAAAAGACCAGCCTGATACCCCGGTTGGGGACAGGCTGGTAGAATAAACGGTGAGGGCACGCCCTTGAGCGACCTCCGGAAGGGAGGTGAGGGCGGATGCACATTCAGATTACGTTAACCGTATCTGGCGGTTTCAGCTTGTATCTGATATGGCAGTGGTTCCGACGCAAGCGCCGGTAGCCCTTACTGGTCCCCCTGTTGTTCTCGCGCGACAGGGGGACTTTCTAGTATGAGTGTATCCTATCCGGTTTATCCTGGCAACGGAACGTCCCCATCCTACAACATCTGGTATACTACAGCGCCGCTGACATCCCAATATGGGTGTTTTTGCCCATCCCCTCGAAAAGGGGGAATAGGGGTATCGGTAGTAATGCGGTATATGAGTCCAGCCTGGCAAAACCTCCAATCACACGGTCAAATCCTCGACCAGGCCAATGTCACACGGCTTTCACCCCGCGGATAGGATCACATCAATAGGGTGGGACGCGACTCTTTTACGTGGCCCGAAGACATGGCTCATGGCGACTATCGACGACTTCCCACGATGAGCCGGCCCCTATCCATAAACGGGATCGCTTAGCGAGTTTCGTTCCATTACTACTGATACCCCATTTTCTGCTGATATGATCTTTTCCGCACACGTACATCTATTCGATAAATTGAGTGAACTCTTTTGAAATTTATTCCCTCGTAACTTGCGGAATCGGTACTTGAACATCGCGTTATCGTTTCCGAAATACCTTGAAGTAGTATTCACGATTCGTTCTGATTTTGTGGATGCGTGTATACCATACTATTGCACGCTACAGCGGATGGCAATGCCGTCCACGTGTGGTCTGACTGACAAACTGTGACAAATCAGCGATTTTCTCCCGAGATCCGGTGCAGCGTTGAGGCCACGATGAAGGGAGGTTTGCGGTGACTCATCCTCTCCCTACCCGGAAAGGAGGGTTCGAACTCAAGGGGCTTAAAAGTCGATAATCAGTGCTCTGACAGGAAGGATCGACAGGTAGAATCTCATGACATTTACGTAGGGAAGGGCCTGGTTGGTTCTGAGTGATATGAGCCTGGGGTGAACTTGTGGGGGTTGTGTTTAGGGATTTGAGACATTTTATCCGCTTTCCATGTCGAAAAGTGACGAATATCGAGTCAAGTGAAGAAGAATCCGAGTGGAATCCGGCTGGTAAGGTTGAAAAACGCAGAAGAGAAAGAAGGAGGGTGTCGAATAATGTCGAATATGGTGACCGAAGAGAAAGGGTGAGGTTCTCTGATCTTTTCTCTTCACATGATACCCAGATGGGGAGGTTACTCTTTTGACATTCAATCGACAACTGTGGCTTGGTGCCGTTATTACCGGCACTTTAGCCACTTTTTCTTTTCTGCCTCACAGCTATGCGGCATCCGCCATGCCGATTGGTTCGAAACGACTCTTGTCGCTCATGCCTTCCGGGCCCATTCGCAGCAAAAGCACGGTGACATTTCAAGTATCGTCACCTGGGTCCACCGATCACCATATGCTTTACCAGTTTTGGGTGCAAACCCAGAAAGGCTGGTCGATGATTCAGGATTACTCGTCTAAGGATGCGGTCAGTGTTCCCTTGAACTCCGGCAGTTATATTGTCGCTGTGTATCGTTTAACCCAAAGTCAGTTCGATGGGCACCAATTCAGCCAGGCTCAGATTGCCCTCTCCGTCGTGAATCTCGGAAGCCGGGTACAATTAAGTGCCGGTGCTGCGGCAACCAAGGATCAGGCGATGACTTTTGAGGCTAATGCCACTAATCTCATTGAACCGGTCTATCAGTTCTGGGTTGAGAACCCTGACGGACAGTGGACATCCAGCGGGGGATATCAGTCTTCATCCTCGTTCCGGTATGTGCCGCCCATGGCCGGCACATACCGTGTCATTGTTTATGCCAAGGATAAAGGGGCTCCGAATAATGGCAAGGACAGCATATGGAGTCCGGTGCAAAGGGTTCAAGCGGCTCCGGCACAAGCCGATGTCGCAACCGTAGCCACCCAACTCAATAATCCGTTACCCGCTCTTGATAATTCTCATGCCCTGTTATTGGGGCAAAGTGCCTTGGTCAGTTGCACTGTTAAGGATGCCCAAGGGAATCCCTTAGTTGATGTTCCCGTGGAATTTACGCTGACCAATGATTCCAACCCTTCAGATCATGTGAGTCTTCCCCAAGGGTTAAATGACCGCGTGATAACCAATGCTCAAGGAACGGCAGAGAGTGTACTGAGTCTTACCAATCCCGAGAATGGAAATAACTCCGGCTTGGCCACGGATTCGCAAGCCGTTGCCCGCGTTACTTACCAAGTTACGGTGCCGTCGGCACCGGGGACGGCTGCGACGAACACGGTGCTTTTTGCCGCCCTTGATGAGTCCGGCACGGCCGTAGCTAATGCTACGGGAGGAGTAGAAACCACCCAGTCTTTGGGATCTCAAGTCTATCGCCAGCAATATGCCATTTCCGAAAATATTGATGATACCTCAGGGAAAGCGCTTTCATTGTCGATGCCCGCTTCCTTTATTCTTCCCGCTTCATCCGATCAGACGGCCACCACCCTCTCGGTTGATGACAATTCTCAAGCCCTGGGACCCTTGGAAACATGGTCGCCCCAGGCGATCACCATACCCGAAGGGTTCAGCCGAGCCCAATTGGATTTGGATCGGCTGGATTTGTCTCAAGGCAGTGTCTTTCAAATGACTTTCACACCCAATAGCGGGGGGACTCCTTATATCCGCACGATTTCCGGTGCGGTAAACGAGTCCTCCACAGGCATTGATATCCCGGAAGAGATGAGGGGAGGCACCTTGTCTTTTCGATTATCCACCCCCTCTTTCATCAACCCAAAGACCGCGTCAGGCGTGAAAATTTCCTCATTGAGCTGGCACACCCTCTCCGGCAGTGTTGTGCGTGTGCCTGTGCCACAGACCGACACAACCTGGCAGTCAACTCCGGTGACATACTCCGTGGCTACGGATTTGTCGGGCAATCAGGCTCAAGAATACTTGGGTTCCTATTACCGGTCCCAAGCGTCTTATCAGATGAGAGTGCCCCTTTATCCGGAAGTAGGGGACGGCGTTATCTCGGAGGTGTTGAATCATAACACAGTCAGCGACTTTCTGGTGCCGAGTGTCAATAATGGCAACAACCAAAACGTGCCGACAGATGCTCAAGCCGTTTTGCCGGTGGCCCCTGGGGTGATGGACACTTTACCCAAGGTGGACTGGAGTTCATCGGGCACTGTCATGAGCACCCAAAGCGGCGGGGCTGAATTTCTGGGACATCTTCATATTCCCGGCACTGACATGACCTGGCCGGTGATGCGTTCCTATGCAGCCTTTGTGCCTGGTGTGGGATCCACTCCCTCTTATCCCTCCTCTTGGGCCTTGAGCGGTCAAAGAATCACACTGACGGCGCAAGTGACGGACGGTTTCGGAAATCCGGCTCCTTTGGGCACACCTCTTCAGTGGTCCGTTCCCGCTCAATTTCACGTGCTGAGTCGCCAGAATGCCACTGACGGGCAAGGTCAGGCCCAAATTGTCTTGGAGGCCACCGGTTCCGCACAAGGAACAGTGAAGGCAGAAAGTATGGGATATCAAGTGAAACTTTCCGATAAAGGAGCACAAGGAACCAGCCTGGCTCTTAGGTGGCTTCCGCTTCATTTCAGCTTTAAGTCCACATCGCTCGACACTTATGCCACCTCATCCACTCAGTCTGTGATGAGCCTGCCAATACAAACATTAAATGCATCAAACGCTTATGATCTGGGGATCCAAGTATTGGCCGGAAATGAGCCGTTATCCGGCTATAGTGTGGAAATGGACAATGAACAAGGTCTTCGTATACCCATTGTCAGCAATTCCCAAGGAATTGCCCAATGGCCGATCGCCCCACGACAATACCCCGGTGGGACGTGGACGATAAAGAGTGTTTCCTCCTCTGTCCCCACAAGTGCCGATCTCACCATGCTGGGATCTCCCGATTCGGGGCAAGGTTCCGTGGCGGGATTTCCGGAACTTAGACTTCCTCTCTCCTGGCAAAGTCAGTCGAGTCCGGCCCTAAGTTGGTATGATGGGCCTCCTTCTTTGGCGGACACCGGAACTAAGGTACCATTCACGGTTGTGGCCCGGGACGCTAGCGGGAATCCTTTGGTTGATGATCCGATATCCTTCTCTTTGTTAGGACAAAAAACTGCGACATTAAGTAGTAATCACGTGAGTACTAATGCCCAAGGTCTGGCTCAAACGTGGATATTAGGGGGTCAAGCGGGAGAAGAAGATACCTTAGAGGTCCAAAGTTCCGAAACGACAGGCTTTCTCAGCACGCCTCTCAATTGGCTTGCACCTGCGGAGGGTTCGGAGATGGTTCCTTTGTCTTTGAGTATTAATGCCGCCAGTAAGCCGAATATTTTGACCCTGGCGTTTTCTCGCAAGGTTGATCCGGAGTCGGTTTTGTCCAACGGATCGCAGTTCTTGGTCAAGAATCCCGACAATGGCGCGGTCTATCAAGTCGGTTCAGCACACGTCCAAGGCTCGCAAGTAATCTTGACTTTGGCGAATTCCAATCCGGGTCTGTCCGCGGCATCGGGAATTCAAGTGTCTGTCATTCCGATCACTGATGACGGTATCCAAAGTGTCGTCATGGATAGCTACCAAGAGGTAGCCGCGTCCGGGGCCGTGACGGCCTTTTCTCCTTCTGCGCCTGAGATCACGGCAACAGCTCAAAACGGTGATCTGACTATTACGGTGTCTAATCACGGATCGTCCATTCCCTCCGGCCAGTCGGTGGTAATTATGCCACAGTCAGTATCAGGTTCCGTGGCCGGGCTTCCGGGAGGTAAAGCGGATGTACTCGTCACATCCGGCACCGCAACCCAGGACAGTTGGAAGATTGCTTACAAGGATCAAGATGGCGCCAATGTAACTTATCTGGTGTCCTTCGACGGCAAAGTCCTTTCTGTACGTGCATAGTCCCACAAATTCACAAAATGGTGGTCAAAGGGTAATCTTCGCCACAAAGACACAGATGGGGGGTGGAACAAAGGCAGGGAGAACGAACAAAAGCGAGAGTGGCAAAACTGGTGGGGCGTCTTTTTGAGAAGGGAAAGAGATCAAAGATGAATGAGATCGGATATCATCAATAACCCCTATCATTATCCTCCGTCAGTTGACATCAACCAATCGCAAAATTCGACAATAATATTATGTAAACATGAAAAAGCGGAAAAGCCCTTCTTTTCCGCTTTTTGTTGTCTGGCATGATGTACCGTTGTACCCAGATTGTGTTTAGAAAATAAATTTCTCGGAAAATCGCCCGTAATCTTCCACATTCATGGCGAATATTAGTGTATACTGTTCAGCGTGGTTGGTATCATGCACGCATGATAACAATCTAGAGACACTCCAACCGCAAGTGGTTAAGCAATCTAGGATGTGTTGGTAGGCAACTGTTCATAGGAACGGGAGCCATGAGAGGTGAAGCTATGGCCAATTTTCATGGGAGATCCCGAGCTTACGTGGCATTTCAAGCCCGTTTGACGCCCGAGCTGAAAGAGCGTCTGGCGAAAATGTCCTATGAAGGCGGATTTAGTCAAGTGGCTATCGTCAATGCGGCTTTGGAATATTACTTGGATCATGTGGAGACGGGAGAAATCCCCTTGGGAAAGGATCTGGAATCTTTTTCTGAATCTTTACCGGGTATTCCAAAACCTAAAGAAGAAAACCGAGACACTGATGGCTGATGTGTGTTATGGATATGGAATTCACTAGTTTGAGGAGGTTTATGAATCGATGACCAGTAAATTGGGCAAAAAGGCGTCCAGTATAGCGCTGGGTTCCTCAATGCTTGTTCTTTCGATGCTGCCGGCAGCATCGGCTTTTGCTGCATCCGCTCCCACTGTGAGTCTTAGCGAAAACGGCTATTCTATCGCAGCCCAAGTATCGCCGGGAAGCAGTGTGACATTTACGGCAAACTCGAATGGAATCAGTAACCCCCGTTACCAGTTTTGGGTGGAGAAACCCAACGGGCAGTGGGTTGTTGGTCAAAATTATTCGGCAAGCAGCACATTTACGTTAAGTAACGTGACTTCCGGGGATTATCTGGTTACAGCCTATGCCTTAGGTTCGGCGCAACTCAACACCGGCGACTATTCTGCGGCCACCAATGTGGGATCTAACGGATTGCAGCAAGTCGACGGAGTTTTTGTGAACAGCTCCGTGAGTTTAACCACTTCCAGCGCCACAGTTACAGCGGGAAGCCAGGTAACCGTGACGGCGAGTGCGTCCAGTATCTACGACCCCTTATACCAATTCTGGTATAAAACACCTTCGGGAACTTGGAATCAAAGCGGCAATTATTCCTCGTCGGGCACATTTTCATTCAAGGCGGCGACGACCGGAACTTATAACATCATCGCATATGCAAAATCTCCATTAGCTCTTAATGATCCCGAAGGGGCTTTGTACAGCAAGACAATTACGGAGAAATCGGTCAATGCCGTATCATCCGTGAGTGTCAGTGGCTCCAACGACTTTGCTGCCGGGAATTCCACAACCTTGACGGCTACACCTACAGCCAATGGCTCGGTTGTGACCAGTCCTACTTCGGTCAGTTGGACGGTTACCTCCAGCAATGGAACGACCTCGGATGTGGCATTTACTCATCCCAACAGCTTGGTCACTTCCTTTAATGTGCCTTCCAATGACCCCGGCACCTATATGGTGACGGCGAGCGTTGATGGCGTAAACTCGTCTGCATACAAAGTCATGGCTTATGGGAACGCATCCATGGTTTCCGAGACCGCAACCAGTTCCCAGGTTGTCGCCGACGGCCAACAGCTTGACACCGTCACCGCTACGGTTACTGACAGCAACGGCAATACTGTCAAAGACTACAGCGGTACGGCGACTATCGGCATTTCCGGTACCGCCGTCACTCTGGCGACGGGATCTTCTCAAGCCTCGGATGTCTCCGGTAGCACAGTGACTTTCTCGGGCGGAGTGGCGACTTTTGCTGTTCAGGCCACTAAGACCGCGGGAATATCTTCCACGGTGACTTTGTCCGGCTTGACGGCAGCCAGCGGATCTTCCCAATCTTCCAGCATTACCTATTCATCGGGCGTCAATATCGCCACCGTTCCGCAATCGGCCACAAGCATTTCCGTAAAACCGGCCTCCAAGACACTTTCGGTTAACGCTAATGACCAATCTGACGTTGCGAGTGTCACGGTAGACGATCAGGCCGGATACCCCATGTTGGGCGGAACTTACGTCCTCAATGCGAGTATCTCGGGCGGAGCCAGCTTTAGCGGATCGGCGACTTCGGAAACCATCTATGCTTCCGGAAACCCCTCGACCACCTCTTTGACGGTCTATGGCGCTCAGGGAGTTACAGGCACTTACGTGCTTACGGTTAGCGGAAGCTCCCTGACTACGGGAACTGCCGACATCTCCGCTGTTATTACGGGAGTGGCGAAAGACCTCACCGCCTCGGACACCACGCCTTCCTTTGTGGAAGGATCATCAACGGGTACAACGGT
Organism: Bacillota bacterium; assembly: GCA_021821465.1. Classification (GTDB taxonomy): domain Bacteria; phylum Bacillota; class Sulfobacillia; order Sulfobacillales; family Sulfobacillaceae; genus Sulfobacillus. Next base: position 21,446 of record JAKACM010000043.1, on the reverse strand, counting down.
GACATTAGGAGCTACGGATACCAGCGGCAACACCGTCACACTGCCTAGCTCTGTGAGTCCCGAAGTCACGATTACCAATGCCTCCGGAGTCGCCGTCAGCGCTTTGACAGTCAAACCTAACTCCGGAAGTGCTACCATGTCGGGAACGACCTATGATTTGCCGTCGGGAACCTCTTCCTTTACCCTCACAGACACGAGCGGGAAACCCGATGCCGGCACTTACACGGTCACGGTGAAAGATGGGCAAAGCACCTCGCCTCTGGCCTCCACCAGCCTGACGGTTACGGAAAATGCGGCCAGTGCCAGCACCTTTACTATAACTCCGGCGATGAGTGTCTTGGATCCGTCTAATTTGTCAACCCCCATCAACCTGCAGGTGACGGATCAATACGGCAATCCGGTGATGGATTCGAATGTGCCTATCACGTTGAGCGCAACCGGTACCGCAGGATCCGCAGCCTTTAACAGCGGCAGTTTCACCACCTCTCCCTCTGTGACGGTGGACACTAATGCAGCGGGATCGGCTTCCGTGGTATTTCACGCGCAAGATTACACGGGAACATGGACCATTTCGGCGACACCCAGTTCCTCCAGTACTCTCACCTCGCCGTCAGCGGCTACGCTCTCTGTGGAAAACCATCCCGTGGCCAGTTATTCCTTCAACCTGACAGATGCGAGTTCCGGAACCACCTACAGCGGCAGCACCACTTATGTTGGAGCGGGTAATACGGTGGCGATCAGTCCGTCTTTGGCCAAAGCGGGTCTGGATTCCAACAATAATCCGGTATCTTCTACTGTGGACGGAACGGACAATGTGATAGTTACGGTGGATCATGCTTCCGGGTTGATGGGTCTTCCCACTTCCTCGACGAGCAATGTGACTGTCACCACAAACAGTTCCACGAATACCGAGATGTTTAGCGGCACGCTGAACAATGTGAGTGCGCTATTGAGCGGCACTGCCATTACGGCAGGCAAAGCGGGAGAGGTTACCATGTCCATTAAGGACAACAGCACGGGGGCATCGGGTGCCGCGTCTATTGACGTGGTGGCCAGCACGACACCTTCGGCTTTGTCTATCGCGCCCTTGACCAACAATGAGCACCTTGCCACCGCTACTGCTTATACCGCCAGCGTCACCTTGGTGGATGCGGGAGGCAACCCCATCATCACCAGTTCCAGTACAACGGTGAGTCTCACGGCAACTTCGGGCATCACTCTCGAATCCGCTTCGGGCGTCCCGATTACTTCGGTGACGATCGCATCGGGGCAATCGACGGTGTCTTTTGATGTCGTAACTGATTCAAGCGCGTTTACCAGTGGATCGGTGAGTGCCAGCACGACGATTTCCACCAACACGTATTCGGGTGATGTGACCGGACTGAGTGACTAATCCCAGTAGTTGATGGTGGCAGACAAACCCTATTATCTGTTACTATAACCTGGGGTCAGGAGGAGGGCGCTATTCCGCCCTCCTCCTTCAATATCAGGAGCCCGGACTCCTTTTGGTGGACGGTGGACCAGTGAAGACCGTCTGGTTCGGAGATTTTTCTATGTTTTGAGTGGGAAGGAGTATGGATTTTATGGCACCTGCGACAACACCGGTTACGGTTGAAACGATGCAGGAAATTACCAACATGTTGCGCCAGGAACAATATCCTCGAGTGCAGGAAACAGTTGTCTCATTATTGGAAGAAAATCCGGCCATAGCTCAGTTATGGGTGTTTTTGGCCGAAGCTTTAGAGCATTTAAATAAAAAAGAAGAGGCCTGGGCTTGTTACGAAAGAGCCTGGATTTTGGATCCGGCGGCGGCTTGGGCACCCGGCACCAAAGAGCGGTTGAAAGCCTATGTGAATGGACAGGTCCCGAAATGGTTGAAATCTTTATTGGAGGTTCCCGAGGTTTCGGTTTCGGCAGCCATGATTGTGAAAAATGAGGCGGCTACGATTGCCGACGCCGTAAAACAGTTACTGAAGGCGACGGATGAAGTGATTGTCGTCGACACCGGCAGTGATGATGACACCATGGCTTTAGCCAAAGATGCGGGAGCCAAGGTGTTCTCTTTTACCTGGCAGGACGATTTTGGGGCGGCCCGCAATGAGGCCTTGTCTCACGTGAGCGGGGATTGGGTGCTTTTTGTCGACGGCGATGAAGTCTTGGAAGACGAGGATATTGGTGTTCCCCGGGTGATAGGAGGGCTTTTTAGTCACCAAGATCCTCCCTTCATCTTCCGCATTGTGCAAGTGAATCACATGGGAGCCACGATTGAACCCAACTATGATATGTCCCGCCTTTTTCCCACCCGCTTTGGCTTAAGGTGGTGGGGAAGGATTCATGAACAGATTGGTCCTCCCCAAGGAGGCGTATTCGCAACCGTGTATAACCGTCCGGTCGTGCGTATTCGCCTTCATCACAGCGGTTATGAGCCGGAAATCATGTTGCAAAAAAAGAAACTGGATCGCAATATCGAACTCTTGCGAAAGACCGTGGAAGAAGACCCCAGGGACGTTGCATCATGGGGGTTCTTGGGCCGGGAATATTACTTAGTTGGTAAATTAGAAGAAGCGGTGCGTGCCTTGTATCAGGCCGAGGGGCTGGCCGCAGGCAATCCTAATTACGGACGGGTGCCTGAAGTGCGCTCCTATTTGACCGAAGCCTTGCTGAAGCTTGACCGTCTGGAAGAAGCGCTGCAGGTAACCAAGCGTTTGGTTAAAGATATGCCGCAGTTCCCGGGAGGATGGTATCTCAAAGGCCGGGTGGAATTGACGATTGCGGTGAGAATGCTTGATGAGGCCAAAGTCTCCTTTGCTCAATCGAGGGATCAGGCCCCTTCTTATCGCGGCATTGTTTCTTATGACAGTGCGATTCCCGGTTTTCGCGCGGTAGTGGGGTTAGCCGATGTGGCTAAATTGCAAGGACGGCTCAATGATGCCGTCACATTGTACAGAAAAGCATTGGAGAACAGTCCCGAAGCCAAGGAAGTCGAAGCTCAGCTCAATTACCTGAAAGAGCAGTCCCGGCAAATCCTCCATCGTTCCTAAATTCTGAGTCATCTCATCCGCGGAACACTATCCCCGGATGAAGAGCTCTCTTCTTTATCGAACTTTCCCCAATATGCCATGAGATCAGGGCGGGACATTAATGTCCCGCCCTGATCAATATCGGTAACGTTGAGGCAACCATTCGACAAACATACTACATATTGTGTCGACATCATCCTGAGAGCGCATGTATTGCTGTCGAAATTAGACGGATAATTCTGCCCAACAAATGGTTACCCATGTAGGATTTCCTAAATAAAAAGTTGTATTATTACTGCGGTTGGTATGTAGCATTCATCGAACATTGCAATGTCCCGTGAAATTATAGGCGAATCACATACCACGCCATCGACGTCTCACAAGCGTACCTCACACGGCCGTCGACCTCCGGTGAGGGGAAGGTAGGTTTCAGGAGGTGAGGGGTGGTCAGTTGTGGCGAATTACTATGGGCGATCCCGAGCCTATGTATCATTCCAGGTTAGGCTTACGCCCGAGATGAAGGCGCGTTTGGAACAACGTTCCTATGAGACGGGTCTCAGCCAAGTTGCCATTATCAACGCGGCGCTGGAATATTATCTGGCTCATGTGCCCAGTAGTAAGAAGGATTCGGAAAGTATTGCACCGGATCAAAATAAGGATGGATCTTCGAGTTAAACCGTTGCAAGACCTTCAGAAAATGTATGGCATTAAACCGCGAATTATAGGGTTTGATGGAGAATAACTCACTCACTTTATTGTGAGAGCACGATTGAGCAGGTTTTGTTGAATCAGATGAACTCACGAACTATGAAAAAACTCAGCAGCTTAGCCATGGGATCATCGATGATGATTTTATCGATGCTTCCAGCTGCCAGTGCGTTTGCGGCCACTGCGCCTACGCTGACTCTGACCGAAGTCGGCCACTCTAGTGTGGCGGCACAGGTTTCGACCGGGTCACCGGTAGTGTTTACAGCATCCAGCACGATCAGCAACCCGGAATATCAATTCTGGGTGGAAAGCCCTAACGGCACGTGGAGTGCAACCGGGGGCTATTCATCAAACAACAGCTATACACTGACCCCCACGCAATCCGGCGACTATTTGGTGACGGCTTATGCCTTAAGTTCGTCTCAGCTGGCCACGGGTGATTATGCGGCGGCCACCAACGTTGGCAGCAATGGGTTGCAGCAAGTGGATGGCGTCTTCGTGAACAGCACGTTGACGTTGAGTGTGCCCAGTGCATCGGTGGTAGCCGGTCATCAATTCACCGTTTCGGCTACGGCAACCAACATCTATGACGCGCAATACCAATTCTGGTATGAGACGCCGAGCGGAAGCTGGGAGCAAAGCGGAAATTACTCGTCTTCAAACAACTTCACCTTCACCCCGTCGCAATCGGGAACCTACCAATTCATTGCGTATGCGAAATCGCCGTTGGCTCTGAATAATCCTGAAGGAGCACTTTACAGCAATGTGGCATCCGGAACAATTTTGCCCGTTGTTCAAGTCGGACTGAGTGATTCGGTTTCGACCTTGCCGAATAACGGGAAGACGACGGATACGTTTACAGCGGCAGTGACCAATGCCAATAACAATCCGGTATCAGGTGTCACGGTAACCTTCACCACCAGCAATTCGGGAGTGGTGGCTTTCTCCAGTGGAGCCGTGACGGCTACGGCCACAACTGATGCCAATGGTGTGGCCACTGTGACAGGAACCGCGGGTACCTCAGTGGGAACTGCTTTGGTAACTGCAGAAGCGGATATGCAGTCCTCTTCGCCGGTGACCATTACGACCACTCAAGGTCCTGCAACTCAAATTGGCACCGTAACGGGGACGCCATCCGGTTCCACATCGGCTTCTACCACCACAAACACCGTCAGTGCTCTAACGCCAGGTGATAACGTTGTATCGTTGCAAGCACCAGGCCCGGTTATTAACGCGACGGCCGGCACTGCCGAAACATTAACGACTCAGATTCAAGACGCTCAAGGCAATCCGGTTCCGAATCAGACGATTGTCATGGAAGGCGACCATGTTAACACCAATAGTGCGACTACAGCGCAAAACAGTATCTTAGAACCCAACAGTTCGACCTTTACCACATTCTCGAGTTCCGCGTTTGGTTTGGCCACGAGTAACGCCAGCGGTAATGTTTCCTTTACCGTCAACAACAGTGCGAACGTGTATGGTGGATCTATGCAGATGAATCTGCCGCAACCCAATGGTGAAACCTATACCCTAGGCTCCGTTTTGAACGGTTCAGTGATAGGCACGCCATACAACACCTACACATTTTACGCGACCAGTGCCACCGTCACCGAAGGACAACCGTTGCCTTCATCGTCGGGATTGGTTTCCATAGGTTCCGCTTATGTTGGCTGGTCTGTTGAACATCCGACCGCAACGGCACTCGGTATCTTCCCGGCTTCCTCAACATCAGCCGAAGCTACCTTGCCGACGTCGTTTACTTCGGGAGACAGCGCAGCTACGGAACAAGTCGCTCCGGGTCACCATGGCAACTTCACGGTGATGCCTTATGTGAATAATAATCAGCCTAGCAACAACAACAATCCGCAATTCTCATGGCCCACGAGCGCTTTAGGATATAACCTTCCTGGATCAATTTCCTACACGCTTAATGCTGGAAGTCTGGGCAAGGTTGACTATGTTGATGGTGTCAGTCTGTCAGGCAACGGCTTGGGCTGGTCCTATGACAGTGTCGCTCAGCAGTGGTACGAAGGAGGACCGAGTGGTCCCGGCACCTCAGGCGGAATTAATTTTGCAAACAGCTCGACCCAAGTTACTGTCAGCTATGTGACGAGCAACAACGCTACGATGCCGGAAGTCACAGTATCTGCGCCAGGCGAGCCGTCTTTGGTTTTGACAGGTCCCAGCCAAACGCTACCGGGATTTGATTCTCCGATGCCGGCCGGGGCTTTGACATTTAGCACTAACAGTGCTGTAGCAGGATCGTCCACGGCGTCGGTTGCGGTTACCTCTGCCTCCAGTAGTTTAGGCCTAGCTACTCCGGTGAGTCCCGCGTCAGCAGCAGTGACTTACCAAACAGTCGCGACCAGCGCTACCGTATCGCCCATGACTATCAGTAGCGCCGCGGCATTAAACAACAATCCCACAACCTTCACCTTTAATGTGACCAACGCTAACGGCAACCCTGTTCCCGATGCCTCGCTTGTCTTAGATGGTGCAGTTGCCGGCAGTGGGTATTCCGGGTACTACGACAACACATCCAACGATGCTCTCTGGGTGACTGCAGTGAACGGCCAGGCCTTAACGTATGGCGGGTCATCTGATGCCTTCCCCTTGACAAATCCCATGGCCGCTATTTCGGGTGACTATCAATATCCGGCACCGGTTACGGGGGTGTTTTATGCATCATCCGGCGCAACAGCACCCGGCGGATTGCATGTTACGACTAACGGATCAGGCCAAGTCACAGTTACCGTAGAAGGAGGACAAGCACCATATCAAGTTACCACAACTTCTTCGGTACAATACAGCACCAATGTGACGAATAACCTATTCTGGGTGAGTTTGTGGAATCCGTCATTAACCTCTGGGCCAAATATTGGGTATGCCTCGGTTGGCACAGGTGCTACGGTTGAAATGCCGGCACCTCCTGTATCTGGTAATCTAACGGGTGTCACTGTTTACCCCAGTACGACCACGGTTACAGCAGGATCGTCACTAACCGTGACGGGAACTGTTACTGGAACCTCTACAGCGGACGTTTCTGGAGACAGCATTGCGTATAATGTAGACGGCGTAACTGGAACCACCACGGCCAACAGCAGTGGGCAGTATACGTTTACCGTCACTCCCACTTCTGCAAATACTGCCGCAAATCCTGCAACGAACGATGTGACGGTTACGGCGACGGGTTACGTATCAGGAACGTCAACGGCAACCAATTCTACAAGTGTTACCGTAACTGCTGGGGCTATCAGCCAGTTAGCGGTGGTCACATCACCGACTGCCATGGTGGCGGGAACGACGAGTAGCACTGTCGTTGCCTATGAGGATAAATATGGTAACGTGGTCGATTCGTCTACGGCTTCGTCGCCAGTGATAGTGGCAACTAATTCCTCTATTCTCGATAATTCGCCCAACGGAAAAGCGGGAGTTACAGGAACCGTTACACAAAACAGCAACGGTTCGTACACGTTGTCGTTTACTGCGTACGATGCGCAGAACGGGTCTACGCTGCAGGTAGCAGGTTCTGGTTATACTATCACCCAGACCGGATTGACGGTGGCACCGGCGTCTACTACTGTGTTGTCCGTTGGAACTCTTAACGCGGCAACCACAGCCAACGGCGCAGGAGAATATCCCAATACCATTACTGTCAATTCACTCGTGGACCAATACGGTAATTTGATTGAGTCTGCTACTAGTTTTACAACCAGCGGGTTTAGTGTAACTGGTACGGGCCTTACGGTCAGCAGTGTCGGCTATAACTCCGGGACTGTCACGTTATCATTTGACACGTCAGCGGCGGTTTCCTCGACAAGTCCTGTTACAATTACCTACACACCTACTACTCATAACAACAAGACAGCTGCATCTGCTACCGTTTCTTAAACGAACAGAAGGTTTTATCAACCGGGCGATGTTGTCGCCCGGTTGTCTCATTTACTCTTTCTCAGAAGGGGTTGAGGCATGTAAATGAATATATCGAGCTCAAAAATCAAGATAATTGCGATAGGCGCTGTATTGGGAATTCCGATCCTCGGCACATTTAGTGATTTTCCCCATCATACGGCTTCTGCGTATGCGGCGTCCATTACTCCACGATTGCAAGACAGTCAATATCTTGCGGCAGCCAGTCCCAATATGCCGTTAACATTGCAATTTTTTCTTAAACCGAACAATTATTCCCAATTGGAACAACTTGCCCAGTCTGTGAGTAATCCAAAATCACCGAATTACCGTCATTTTCTTTCAGCGAATACGGTGGCGACCCAGTTTTCGCCACCAACCGACCACGTTAGTGCTGTCACCAGTTATCTTCAACGGGAAGGTTTCACCAATATTCAAGTGTCGCAAAACCGTATGGTGATCAGTGCTCACACTTCCGCTGCAGTGGCGAGTCGGATGTTTGATACTAACATTGCCTGGTACAAAAATCGGGTGACGGGACAAAAGTTTTACTCGATAAGCTCTCCCGTATCTGTTCCGCAAGGAATTCAACAAGAGGTGTCGCAGGTTTACGGTTTAGCCTCGAATACCTTTCAAACGATTCCTCTCAAACATTCGGCATCTAAGCCCACTTTTATTCCTGGATCTGTCCCGCGTTTTTCGGGAATGACCAGCGCGAGCTCCAAGGCATCTAATGTTCCGGTGGGTCAGCCATCCTTTTGGAACGTCACAGTATCAAACAGTTCGGGAAGTCCGATTTCAGGTGCCGTTATCGATAATGCCATGGTGATATCGGGTCCCAGTGATGGAGCCTTGGTACGCGAAGGTCCCACGGGACCCAATGTGATCGGTGGCAACGGCTTGTCGTGGACCACCAATGCCCAGGGACAGGCTCAAATTTACGTACGACTCAGTGCGCCCGGAACCTATCAAATAGCGCCAGTGATAGACATCAATGGAAATAACTATCAGGGCCAATCCTTCAGTGTGTCCGTGAGCGGAACGGGGTCATTGTGGAATAACAACGGAAATTTCTATTTTTATTCACCGTCTCAGGTTAATCAAGCGTACAATGCGCTCCCAACCATTCAGCAAGGCCAAGGAGCCAGGGGAATTACGATCGCCAACATCATTGAAGGCGTTCCCACTATGGGGAATCCCTGGGGTCAAAGCTGGACATGGAGCAGTGATTTGCTCAACTATGCCCAACTTGTACATCAGCGGGTAAACTTTCCTCAGGTAGTTCCGGTTTCAGGAGGAGCATCCGCATTTCAATACTCACAAGGATGGATGACCGAAGGAGAATCCGACATCGAACGATTGAGCTCAGCGGCTCCTAACGCCAATCTGTTGCTTTATGATGCTTACACCAATTCAGGTTTGTTTAGCGCTGTGAACAAGGCAATTGAGCAAGACCAAGCAAAAATTGTCACGATGAGTTGGGGAGGCCCTAACAGTCCGCAAGGATTGTTTTCCATGGGTGTAGTAGAGGGTATGACATTTTTTGGTGCGTCGGGTGACATGGGGCCTTATGCAAATTCACCGTCGCTCGTTATGAGCACATATCCCGCCGATAGTGCTAACGTTACCGGAGTGGGAGGAACAGAACTAGCGTTAGGATTGCAAGGACAAGTGTTGTCCCAAGGGGCATGGTCTCCTGAAGGTAACAATAGAGGTGTTCCAGGGGCCAGTGGTGGCGGTTATTCCAGATATGTCTCGGAACCAACATGGCAACAACCATTTCAGAATGAAGGGAATCGTGGCACACCCGACGTTTCCCTTATGGCGGAATTTGGGTGGTATACTTCCTACATTGAAGGCAGTGGTGCGGGCATGGGCGGAACATCCGAAGCCTCACCCACGTGGGCCGGCTATCTTGCGGATATTGAGGCGGCAGATCATATTAGCGGGTTGGGAAACGTTAATCCTTTGCTTTATCATCTGGCGCAATCATCTCAGTCTCCTTTCACACCAGTGGATTATGGAGGGAATCGGTGGGTAACGCCGTGGAACCAGAGTGCTCCCGGATATAATGCGACAGGGCCGTGGAGTCCTGTTACCGGTCTTGGGACTCCGAACGTGGCATTATTGGCCCAAGACATTGGTGGCGCTGCAGCTCCATCGCCGACGATTTCACAAGTTGTGCCGGCCAGTGCGACTTCTGGGGCTTTGGTGAGAATTATGGGGAATAATTTTGGGGTGTCCCGCGGTACGGTTACCATTGGAGGGGTCTCTGCTCCAATCTTGTTCTGGACAAATAGTCAAATTGCGGTTCGTGTTCCCAATGTTTCTTCCGGAACACAACCTCTGGTCGTAATGACCTCTTCGCAACAGCAAGTGAGCGATTCACAATTTACCGTGTTGTCTGGTCCATCTCCTGTAATTCGCACAGCGTTTCCAACACCGGCTAACGTCGGACAAGCCGTGCGAATTTATGGTGACAATTTTGGTACCGACGAAGGCAGCGTGGATATTGGGGGAGTTTCCGCTACAGTCACTTCCTGGTCCCCGTATTTTGTAACGGTTACCGTACCTCAAGTGAAACCAGGACCAGAGCCACTCACTGTCTTAACGGCTAATGGGCAAACCGTTACGGATAAAAGCTTTCAAGTGGCGTCGCCGCTGACTCCTATCATTCGTTCCGTCTTTCCCAACCCGGCTTTAGTTGGGCAAGCCATCCGAATTTTCGGATCTGATCTGGGAACAGCCAAAGGCACGCTGACTATCGGTGGACAATCTGTCTCAATTACCATGTGGACGCCTTACTTCGTAGAAGCTGTGGTTCCGTCCGTGAAATCGGGAGGTGAGCCGCTTGTTCTGACTGCAAGCGATGGTCAATCAGTAACTGACACCAATTTTACGGTGGCACCACCACCCTCACCGGTCATTCGTGCGGTTTATCCTAACCCAGCCAAACCGGGTTCCGTTGTCAATGTATCCGGCATAAACTTTGGGACGACACCGGGTACGGTAATGTTGGGGACAACATCCTTGACGATTAGAAGCTGGTCGCCATACTTTGTCTCGGTGGAATTGCCGAATTCCCTGACTACCGGGACATATACCCTGCAAATGACGATGAGTGATGGTCAAACAACTACAGCTAAGATAACCATCTCATAGGATGGGATCTCGCGGTCGAGATTTTGTTTGTAAACAGACAACCCAGCTCCATACGTTTTAGGGCTGGGTTGGTTTATGTAGTGATACGATTTTCGCTTCATTTTTTAGTAGCATGGCGTCGGGAGCCATCTTCATTATTTTCACGCATATTTCTTGTGACAATTTGCCATCCTAAACGTTGTAAGGAATAAGAGGCGTATCACAGCATTTCTTGCAATATATGGAGGGAAGAGCTTATGCTAAAAGCCATTGTTCATTGGGGACTGCCCGTTGTCCTGTCTTCAGGATTGGTGAGCCTGCCACAAATCGCGGGATTGAATTCAGCTCAAGCATCGCCAAGTGTATCTAAGAGTATCAGTCAGAGTCATTCTTCTCACCACCCAAAGCCTATTCCGGTATACCCGAACAGTCAAAGAACCGAGAGCATGAACATCTCATCACCTTTTACCATGCCATTAGTCTTTGGGGCTGCCAATCAACAATCTTGGGTATGGAAAGCCCCTGTCTCCTATAGCCAAGTGGAAAAATGGTATGTCCGCAAGATGGAAGATCAGGGATATCACCTTATCAGCCGCGTTTTGTCGTCTCTCAGTCATTCGGAATCGGAAACATTTGGCCTTTTGTTTGCCAAAGGGCAAGAAAATATCGATCAGGTGGGAATCAATATTGTTCCTATTACCCCGACTTTAACGGAGTATCAGTATATTTCAGCCCGTCTGTCCGTACCTGCCCGCCCTCAATCGAGCGTGATCTCATCGCCGTCGTCCGTGAGATCCATTGATGTGAGTTACAAACCCTGGCACGGCAGTCCTGTCACCGCCTTTACCTTGACCCAGCCCCGTCAAATAGACCCTGTGGTCAAGATCTTGAATACTTTGCCCGTCCGGCCACATGAGATGTATCATTGTGCCGCTGATTTTGGCCAGGGCGTCACCTTAACCATTCACTTCAACAACCAGAAAAGCTGGGTGGTTAAAGAGCAGGCCGCCTGTGCGACTGTTACCATGCCCCATACCCCGACATTAGGAGACCTTAGCCTATCGCTTTATCATCTCTTGGGCCAAGACGCCAAGGCCGCGACAACAAAAGGGTAAGTCACTTCCGGTAGCTTATAGAGGGCGTTCGCCTTCCTATTCCTTGATAAGCGGGCAGAGACGGCCGGTTCACAAAAAGTTGTTGAACAACAGTATGTTCTCATGTGAAAATTTTGTGGATAAGTCTGTGGACAATTGTGGATATCTTTTGTTGCTAGCAAGGATTTTTGCGAATCAAGGGAGTTCCAAAGAGCTAGTGTTTCAACTCAATTCTTTTGGTTCGCTTGTCCATATCTTATTCTCCAGCTTATTATGATCTTTTCTTGCACCAAGACGTGACGATAAATGACAACGTTCGTATCCATCAGTCGGATATGGTCTGACTCGCGAACGGGGAGCCTTTTGAAGATCTCATAAGGATCTCTCATACACGGCACCCTTGGTTTTAGTCCAGCAAACCCCTGCTTGTTACTTCATGTCTCTTGAAATTCTTCAGCTTTTTGAAATCTTTTCTCTCTCAGTGCCAGACTTTCTTTTCTATAGACTTATAGACAGCGAACACGGGGACACCCGCGAAAGTTTCATCTCTTGGTCTAATTCTTTCACGTGTTATCGCCTGCGGTTTTTCTCCCCTTGGTTTTTGGACGAGAGACGTTCAATGGCCTGGGAAGCCAGTTGCTGCAATCTTTCCGAGGGAACATGCCATTCGTTTTGGATGCGTTTGAGGCAATCTTCCAGTTCGGAAACAATCCAAAAATCCGGTTCGAAATCCACAGATGCCGCATTTTTGTACAAGACAAAACTTCCTCGTCCCGAGAGCGTTTTGAGATATCCTTGGTACTCTAATTCTCGGTAAGCACGAGCCACGGTATTGGCATTGATTTTGAGGATCTTAGCCAGATCTCTTATGGTGTGAAGACGATAATGGGGAGGAATTTGTCCGGATTCAATGGCCTCTTTAATTTGATCGCGAATCTGGACATATAGCGGTATGCCGGATTTTGTGTCGATTGAGATTTGTAAGGTATTCATCGAGCTATTTCCTCCTGTGATCTTGGCTTAAGTTGTTGACGAATTTCGTCGTGTCGTTGTTGAGAATTTAGGAGAGAGTATAAGGTTTCGTCCTAGTTTACCTTTTGGATGCTTTGCCGCCTTTCAGAAAGTGGCATGACCTCACATGGGACTAAGGGAGAAGAGATAACTTGGTCGATTGTCTTAAACATCACTTTTATGGCCAGGGTATCTATTTGGCCTAATTCTGCCTAAACGGTAAAACGGCGAATGATCACGGTCTCGCCTCATTTGTCGCTGTAATTTGAGAGATCGGGGTCTGATCTCTCTTCTCTATCGACCTAGGAGCTGTCATTCAAAATCCCGAGGCTGAATGGGTCATTCTAGGGAGTATATGCCGGTTGTTGGCAGGGAGTGAGGGTGTTAAGAGAGGTTTTACTGCTTTGTGATAGCCTGTGCCTCATGATGGTTGTTCGGTGCACCGGGTGTGAAAGAGAAAGCATGGAAATTTTGGGGCGAGGAAGGTTCATATAAACAGGGTTGATGATAGGAAGGGACTTGTTGCGATAAGGTGGTGTCATGGATGGGAGTCTTTTCATCTGAACTGCCATCGGCATATTGTGAGGGGTCTTAATTCTGGAAGCATCTTGGCCACCGTGGCGGGAGAGAGATAAAGCGGACACCTTTGAGTTATAAAGACCGGAGTCTTGTGAGAGAGCATGAATTAAACTGATCCGCAAATATGGCACGAGCCACTCCCCTTTTGTAGTTTGCCTCCTATTGTATTAAAAGATTAGTTCATTAGTAAAGCGGCAGGTCCCTATGGCATTTCTTTGTAGAGAGCAGAAAGCATTCTGAAATCGCCTTCCGGCAAAGATTGCGGAATCCCACAACCTGATGACCATGGCACTCGAACGTGTTCGCCACGATATTCTCCGCGGTATTGACGTCCCCGACGCATTCATTGGTTACTCACACCCTGAATTGAAAGCCCATTTCGACAGACAGGGGGAAGAATTGAATAGAACGATGTGCCTCAATCTTATCGTCGCCGTTGATGCCAGATTTCATCAAGACTACTGGGAGCGGGTCTACAACCGTAAGAAGGACCCATTGAGTCGCCGGTTTCGGGATGTCTATCCGAGCACGGTCATCCGCGCGTCACTCGACGAACATATCCTCGAAGCATGGAAAGGGGTGGACCCTCGCATCAAAAGCGCTGTAGGGGAATTCAAGAGTGCCCTGAAATTTCGACATTGGCTGGCTCACGGAAGATATTGGGTTCCAAAATTGGGCCGCGCCTATGATTTCTTCTCAGTGTTTACCATCTGCGAGGCCGTTGAATCCCGTATCAACTTTATTGATGTCGCCCTGTTCAACGAATCCTCCTCTCAACGAAGACGGGGGATTTTTGTGTGCATGAAGGATGCGAGCGGAGGTCAATTCCTCTTCCGAAGGATTTGAGGATAACTTGTGCCTTGATTGTCTGACATTTTGTGGACAACATATAGAAAGGAGACTGATTGCGTAAGCGGTGGACACCCTGGGATGGCATCCGTGGGACTAGCTATCGACTACCGTTTTTGGCCTCCCGAAATCCCAATAGGGAAGGGGTTACAACGGTTCAACGGGAAGGCATGGACAATATCCTTCGCTTTGAGAGAACATTATGTGCCATCGGTCTGGCTAATTGGCGAATCCAGAGGCTTTTATCCGCACCACATTTGCCCTCGAATTGTGCCGCATACCCTGAGCAGTTAAGTGCCAAAGCAGTCAAGTTGACGAGGGGCCAGCGGATGGGACGAACATCGGGAACTTCGGGCGTTTATGGATGAACTCGCATTATGGATGGAGTTATCTCACGGTAACTGGCAACCAGTAGGGCCAAAAGGAGCGACTTTCGGTGTGGCTCAGTCAGAAGGATACGATATTGAGGTTACACAAGTGAGCCAACCATTCATGGATCACCTCCGAGAGGTATTGTCGCGTCAAACGTGGTGGTCCGGCTACAAGCTAACAATGATCGAACGACTACACAGTGATCGAGAAGTAGACGAAGCCGTCCTACGAATCCGGGAGGCCAGTTCGTCTCAAGTGGGAACGGCAAGCTGGTCAGCCGATTATCAAGATAAACGTTACGTTACTTCCGAAGATGCGGTTCGGCTTGAATCTAAATTACAGCACAAAGTCCGTCAAAAAGCCGAGAATTTTCGATTAGCTGTCGCCGTATGCCTTAATGATATCTTTGATGTATACACGGGATACGACCACTTCCTTGCTGCCTTAGAAACAGTCCCCATACCTCATGAATTGATTGGGTGGTATGGTTTCTCGGTCGACCCACCTACTTCAAGTTCTTACTGGGCGATGGTACTTTCATGACGGTGTTCAGGATGACTTTCATCGGGCCACCCTACCCGACGAACCCCTGAACTTTCTCGCGCCATCATTTGCTTAGGTGCGACTCGCCTGTGTTGATCTTGCGGCCCCTAGCAGCTTTCCGGCTGACGCTCGAGTTGCTTGTCGCCACAGTTGTTACGATAGTCTTGGCGTCTTACATGATACATTCCCGCTTTGTCGGAGGAGTTTTGCCGTTATAAAAATCCGATAGCGGAAAGTCAGACCCCAAAAGGCTTCCCGAGAATCTTAAGTTTAAGGTTAGTGAAATATTTCTATTCTTGCCAGGATATTCTGACCTTCATGGCGAATATGTCAGGTTAATAGGAGGCGATCACACTATGGCAACGATAGTGGCCAAACATATTCCCGGAATGAAAGAACCCGTCTATTATTACCAACGGTCGTGCCGCGTGAAACTGCATCTCAGTAACGGGGGGAAGGGGCCCGGATCGGGCCCGAGTTGCGTTAAAACCGAAACGATTTATGATCACATTCGGGAGTGATGTCGGGCCGGCACTCCTCCGAAAACGGTGCATGCCAAACCCTTTGGCTGGTGGCGGCTGTGTTGGGCATGATTGAACGACTCGGTATCAACCCCACCGTGGACCAGCTAGTCCCCAAACGGCATCAAGGCTTAACTCCCGGAACATGCGTGGCGTTAGGCATTCTGGCTAAACTGTGTGCGCCCGACAAGAGTTGGCGGGGATTTGGCCCCTGGATTCAAAAGACGAGCGTCCCCGAACGATGGGCGTTATCACCCACCCGGTTGGACTCCCAAAACTTTTGGGATCATTGGGATCCCTGTGCCCCGAAGCCACCATGTCGCCCACGACCAGTGAGGAATCTGGCTCAATTAGGGAGCAGAGGACCTCTGGACGCGATTTTATATGATAGCCAGATTACCACGCAAGCCATTACGGAGTCTATTATCCAGAAGGAGGTACTTGTCCGTGTATCCTAGCGTCGAAGAGCTGACCACAGAAATACCGGAAGAACACAAAGAGTTATTGGACCATACCGCGTTCGTTATCGTCAGGCCAGATGCCCTGGCGATGGGCCACGAAATAAACTTGATAAATGAGTTTGCGGAACATGGGCTCTATGTGGTGGGATTTAAGTATCAATACGTTGATGAGCGTCAGATGGAGGAATTATATCGTTATACTCAACATCAAATGCTTGAAAATCAGATGCGGCCGCTATGGTGGATGACTCGAGAAATGTACCGAATTTCACCGGCGCTATTGTTGCTATTAGGGGGTCACTTTAATCGGGGCCTATTTGCGAGTTGTTCAGAGTTTGTTGAGTCGTTGAAGGGGCCATCTAACCCCGCTCTGACAGAACCGAATCATATTCGGTATCGTTATCGTTCCCTGAACGTGGTGTTGTGTACGATTCATTCTTCGGATGACCCCAAACAAATGCTTCGCGAGTCCCGGATTTTTTTCTCGGCAGAGGAATTTCTGGCATGTATGGAACACGTAAAAACGAGTCTTAGAGGTAAGATCCCCTCCCCTCATTCATTTCTTACGAAAGCTGCCTTGCGATGGTATGAAAAGCCGCGTCGCACGGGTACGTTTTTTGATATCTTAGTCAAGGTAAAAATGCGGATCCTTGGAACCTTGTTGGACAGCCCGTTTGGACTGGATTGTGATGAACTCCAGAACCTCTACAGCGTGATGAAGGATATTACCTCTCAGAACCTGTCATACGTTGAAGAGTCGGAATTAATTCATCCGCTTCTGGACCAAGAGTTACGAGTTTTAGACCGTGCCAACGGGATAACCGAAAATTCCTTTCGGAGTTCAATAAAATCCATGGCCTTAACGATTGATCAGGCACGTCTGTTAGTCATTCTGAAACAATTTGCCAATTATAGACATTTCGAGGATATTCTCTTTTCGGATGTCCGGGAAGTTATACGAAGAAATCTGGTTGTTATGGACGATTGGGAGGCGCTCGTGCTCGAATCGTCCTTCATATTCCATACCATTCAATTGAGTGGCTATCACGTTAAATAAATGAGGTGGCATATGTATGCTAAGGTATTTATGGGCCAATATCCGGCAAATTTTCAAGACCAACTTGTGATTCTTGAGATGACCAATTCCCAAGACACGATGAGCATAGCCATTGGAGATGTGCTGGACTCTCTCCCGGATGGTGGCGAGACTTATGATGTGTTCGGTTCTCCGCTTATGGCGGCTTTTCCCAGGGATTCCGAGTCAGGAAAGCGTTCATTACGGCTTTTCGCCGCAGATCGTGAAGGGGGCCAAAACTCGTCTTTTCCCGTGGCGTGTGGATATTGTCCAGTGAAATTCCCCACGCGGGTCCCCTAAAAGTCCCCAGAAAGGTGAGGAATTTCATTACATACAGGGTCGGTTAAGTTAGGTCACCGGGATGAGACCCCTGACACTCCTCGCCCGGATGCCAGATTAATTCCAAGGTCCCGGTCACCGGCACCGGACGGTGCCAGGTCTGGATATAGCGGCAGACGGTGCGATAAGATACGGCGCGATCCGGAAATTCCTCCCCCAGGCGATCAAAAATGCGCTGAGCCGTATGGCATTGCTTGTACCATTGGTGCTGATCCCATCGAGCCAGCGATCAATGGTGGCCTGATAGGGCTCCAGTTTACCTCCTCGCCTGCGTTGGACGGGAATCTGCGGGAAAAAATCCTGTTGTTCTACGTATTTGCGTACGGTTTTGCGATCGACTCCCAACTGGGCCGCGATCGCGGAGAGACTCCATCCTTGCGCTCGTCATTGCTTGATTTGTTGAATTCTCGACATCGTCAACATCTTTCTGATGAATCCTCCTCTCGGTGGGGTGTGGAATCCCATGCGCGCTAACTTAGTTCACCCTATAAAATAAACTTAAAAAATTTTTTCTAAACGTAGAGGACTTTCCCGAGATATTGCGCAGTGATCTATTGAGGAAAATTTTAGACGCGAGGAGGATATTGCGGTGAAGTCTCCAGAGACCGTGTGGGAGGAAGGCTGGGCATTTTTGTTGCATTTTTCGCCGAAAGGCTGGCAAGATGCAGCCTGGGAGTAGCATGCCATTATGCACCGGCAGGCGAATGGGGCGGCTCCGATTGGCTAAGGCGCGGGTGATGGCTAGCCGAATCCACCACACGGCATAAGTGCTAAAACGGTTGCCTTGCCGGTAGTCATATTTGTCGACCGCGCGCATTAAACCCACGTTGCCTTCTTGGATCAAATCGGCTAGGGACAAGCCGTGATGCACATAACGTTTGACGACGACCACGACCAGCCGCAGATGGCCTTCAATGAGAGCGGTTTTGGCGATGGGGTGACCCTGGGCTAGTTGTTCGGCTAAGGTTCGGACTTAGGCGGGATTTAATCGCGGCAGACGAGCGACTTCCTGCAGATACGCTGTCACACTGTCACGGTCCGCACGATGAGACGGAGAAGAAACCGAGTCCGAATTGGACGAGAGAGTGAGGGCCGTCGCGTGAGGCGGAGAAGCATCAGCGAGTCTGGACATGACGAGCACCTCCAAAGAGAAGAGAACGATCAAAAGAAAGCCTCGGAGGTATCCGGAGGTATCCGGGGGCCAAAGGCGGTGGCAATAGAGAAAAATAATGAGCGTAAAGACGTGTAAATGGGCTAACAAGAATGACGGATTATTGAGAAAAATGTCGAAAGAAAAAGAAAAGAAAGCGATTGCGGGGGACAGAACTCCTGCGGTACACTGGGGACCATGTTGACTAGTACCAAAGACCTAATCATGAACAAGAGAATATCGAAAGACCAAGTTCAAAAAGGCGCGTCAAAAAAAGAGAGACAGAAAGGACGGAACAAGAAGTTATGAAAACGGTGACGATCCTGGCCGTAGCTGGAATAGCGAGTGCGAGTTTGTGGGGTCCTGCCGCAATAACCTGGGCGGCTACTCCGGTTCAAGCTGTGACACAGCCGCTACCGATGGCCGCTCTAGAAGCGTTGACTCAAAACGGAACGCCTTTGGCGCATGGTCAAGTGTTATTATTTGCTAATATTCCACAGCAGACATCGACCGATCCCCTGGCGGTAGGGCAAACCAATGCGCAAGGCCAAGTCAATGTGATTTATCAGCCGACAGCCTCGGTCATTCATGCGGCTCAGCACAATCACGGACAAGTGAATTTTACCGTGGTAGTCACACAGAAAAATCATCAGCCCGATGTGTATGCGTTTACGCAAAACCTGTTTGGATCGCCGAAAGTGTTGGCAACAACAGCGCCGGCAATAAAATTGCAACCGCGGGGACGCACGGCTATGTGGATGACAGGTCGTCGAGCATTGGTACAACGGGAAACGACACAGAGTACCTTAACCTCGACGGCGTCGGCAGTGACAATGCACAGCATCAATCCCCAGGCCTATTGTGGGTATATCCAATCGCTGGATGGGACGACGACAAGTTATACCAAAATTGGGGAATTGCACAATTCCGGCGATGCATCGGCAAATTATATTTATGGGAGTACCGCCGACTCCACGATTGGTGTGGGCTATTCGACGGGCAGTACGGGACCTTGGTCATTAGATGGGAGTAGTGGGATTGCCAATACACAGTCCGCATATGTTGAGAAATATTTATCGCCGGGTCAATGGGCTAATCAAGGTTATCAATTGTTATCGGACTTTAGTTATGAGCGGGTTTATTTTCACAGTGCTTGTGGAGATAACACGGCTTTTCCCCCGTACTATTTGGTTAAAGCGACGGCATGGGACGGCGGGCTGACGATTGGACAAAATGTGAGTCAAGAGCCACCGCCGAATCAATACACGAATACCTACGTTGCGGGGACGCTGTTTGGTCGCAGTAGCCATACAGCCTATAATTACGGGGGAGCGTTTCATGCATTTGGCGCCAGTTTAACGGCCCAAAGCGGTTTTAGTCAATATGTCAAGGAATCCTGGCATTTTTATGGGTATACACAGTATTTGTGGGGTAATAATAATTTTCCCAACCACGCCACGATTATTTACGCGGGGAACCACAATTGAACGCGTTACAGCGACGCCGTCGTTGGCGCCGGGGATTCGTCGGAGGAGCCGTTGTACTGGTGGGAATCGTCGGGATACTCGGCATAATGGGATATGTGTATGTGGCAGAGTCCCCCGGACCTATTGGCGCTCGACTCAAAGCGCAGCATGCAGGATCGTATACAGTAGGTGATCAGACCCGTGTGAATAAGGTTAAGACATTTGTGGGCTATACGCTAAGAAATCATACAGGATTGTCCGAAACAATTGTGAAAATTCGTCCGACCAATATTCCGGCACACGTACAGGTGCGAACGGGGTGGGAACGAGTGTCCACAAAGAAACCACTCAACGAAGTCGCATCAGGTTGGCCCAAACCGTCCGTATTACCTTATACACTCGCGACCACACCGCATTTTTGGGCACCCGTGCTGGGAATGACCGCAAATAAGGCGGGAATCTATAAGATTGACGGATTATTGGTGACCTATCGGTGGGACCAAAGTGTGTACCGCGTGTATTTGCCGGATGAATTCGAATTGTGCGCTAATAAATCATGCCCTCGTCAAGTGCCGGCGCCGCCGTTTTCCTGGCCGATCACATTAAAGGACGTGTGGCATCATCTCTTCATGACCGTGATAGGACGCTTCTAGGGCGGCTAAACGGCCAAGAAATCTCTAGGTGCCGGAGCACTTGGTGGCTAGCGCCTCAAAGATGGGACTCACTCCGTGCGCCTCCGAGCGGTGCTTAGCACCGACATCCTGATCTTAATCGCCTTTCGCAGCGCAACTCATCTCTCAATCAATGTCTCATGATTCTATCCACATCGTCCGCCTTCGTTATAACCCAGACAGTCCCCTTGGGGTCATCTTTACAACGTCTCCACGTAGGGGCGTATCGGGGCAGCAATGCCCCGTTGATTTGAGAATCGGCACGCCGTCACGATGACAGGTGTCAAGGGACGTATGCCTATCTCGGAATTCGGTGGAAGAAGACGGTTGCGGCATCAGCCTGTGCTGTCTTTTCATTTGGAAATACGACCCGGCATCATTGATGCCGGGTCAGGAATTAGAAATATCCTAGCGGAACTTTCCTAGTTATGAGCCCAAAATGGCCTCAAAGTCTTGTGGCGTCTCAAATTGCTGTATTATACAAAAATTCTTGGCCCTATTAACCCCTGTTTGGCCGAAAAAAAATTTTATTTT
>JAKACM010000042.1 GCA_021821465.1 Bacillota bacterium | reverse complement strand
AGTCACGACTATTTAGGAGAAACCGTAGATGAGCTTCATCATTTGTTTTCCCGTTTTCCGCAAATACAGCTCTACGGATGCGGTCATGTTCATGTTGCTTCACGCCGCCATCTCTTTAACCAGACTTGGCAGATCAGTGCGGGAGCTTTGGGCCCCGGAGCCAGCCAGTTTTGGGTATACCATGCAGAAGAAAATCAACTGGCTTATTTCTCGGTTCTGGGTAACGGCCCTTTAACCTTTTGGGACACCAATACCCCAGAGTCTTTGGTTGGCCATCTCGACCACGAGGGATTGCGTCTTGGGATTCAGTCCATCCATTCTGCACAGCCGGATATTCTCGGCCGATAGAGGGACAGTGGATAGTTCATGTACTAAGGATGGAACCCGAATGAAAAGACCCTAACAATACTCCTTCTGTCCTATTGTGAAACAGACAAGTAAGAGACCGGGTGATCTATTCGTCACCCGGGATGTGAGATGAGTGTCCCTTGGTGAAAATAGCGGTTGTCCCAGACAATGCCAGACACATCATTCCATTGGCCGCAGATCGGCCGAAAGGAGCTCTAAACCAACAATGGAGCCTTCCTCAAATTCATCATCGCCTTTTCATATTCTTGATCGAGTCCGTTTCAACCGCTTTCACTGGCGCTCCATGCTGACCACAGGCATGGGAGTCTTTACCGATGGCTACGATTTATCCTCGGTGGGCATCGTGCTAACCATCATCCTGGCCGATTTCCATTTGAAATCCCTCACCGGAATTCAAAGTTCTCTTCTCGCCGGTTCGGCATTGATTGGAGCCATGATTGGCGCCCTGATCTTCGGTATGCTCGGCAACCGCGGCCGGAAAACGTTCTACGGATTAGACGTAAGCATCATGGCCGCGGCTGCCTTGATGCAGGCTTTTGTGCCCAATATTTCCTGGTTGATTGCCGTGCGGTTCGTGCTGGGCATCGGCGTCGGGGCAGATTATGTGCTCTCCCCGGTGATTATGGCCGAACACGCCAATGCCAAGGATCGGGGCAAAACTTTAGCCGCAGGATTTGGCCTGACATGGGGTGTCGGAGCCACAACGGCGGCCCTGGTCTACCTGGTTTTGGCAGCCCTTCACGTGCCACCCAACCTGATCTGGCGCATTGTTCTGGGTTTCGGAGCACTTCCTGCCCTGTCGGTAATTTATCTTAGACGAAAGATGCCGGAAACAGCACGCTTCTTGGCCCGAGTCAAAGGTGATAACGAGATGGCCGGGAAGGTTATCCATCAAGCCGCAGGTCAAAAGACCCATCTGAAACAGGTGCATGCCGATAAGAAAACTCTGGCTGAATATTGGAAAACACATGCTCGGCGTATGATTGCCGCATCCTTGTTATGGTTTCTCTTTGATATCGTAGCCTACTCCGGAATTTTGTTCGGGCCCTCTTTGATTGCCAAAGGTCTCGGATTGCCCTCCGGTATTTTCCAATTATTGATGGAATTCGGCTTCGTGGTCCCGGGAGCGGCCTTGGGATTGTTGCTCATCGATCACTGGGGACGAAAACCCCTTCAGATCGTGGGATTTCTAGGCATTGCCCTTTCTCTCATGGCTTTCAGTATGTATCAGGGCAGCGCCGCGGCCATACCGGTTATTAGTCTCTTGTTATATGGGGGACAAAATTTCATGTCGCAGGCGGGACCAGGGTCCATTTCGGCTTCCGGTGTCCTCGGAGTAGAACTGGCACCGACGAAAATCCGCAGCCTAGTTCAGGGATTTACGGTGTCTTCCGGACGGTTGGGAGCATCCTTAAGCGCCTTTGTCTTCCCCCAACTGTTTCATCGCTGGGGCGAGTCGGGGGCAGTCATGTTCTTAGCCGGGATTGCGGTATTGGCCTCGGTGATCACCTTGATATGGATTCCGGAAACACGCCGCATGTCACTGGAAGATACGGCACAAGAAACTGGATTACAGCTCGCCGTACCTGCCGATGAATCGCTCGTGCCCGAATCTTAACAACCATTCTCGTCCCATGCGAAGGCCGTTCCTATGATCCAAAGAATTCTATAGACTCGACATAACTTCAATACAGATTTAAGAATTTCGCCCCGTCGCGACACCTCCTGTGTCTCTCACGACGGGGTTGTTGTCGGCCCAAGTTCCTTTGCCAAACATAAATTATGAGGGCATTGGCTAATCCTTACCCCCGCGAGAAAAAATTCTTTCGGCAATTGGCACCGAGAACCACGGAAATTTCAGAGTCCCGGTAAAACACCGATGACACGCCATAATTGCCCGTGCACTTATTTTGTTTCGTGGTAATGAACCGGACGATACGAAAATAATGAAATGAGGGCAACCGAAAAGACGCCCACTGCCGCCGTCCACAAGATCATGCCGATAAGCACAGGAAGAAGTCTATGAATCAAAGTCCAACTCACCCCGTCCCATGGCCAATACGGAAGGTAGCCAGCGTGTCCGGCACTTGGCGGCTTGACGAAATAACTCAGCCATATCCACGTAAGTCCAAATCCCAGGAGCGATCCCCAAAGAAGTCCCCCGACCACCTTCCCAATCATCTGAACCCTTACCAGCAAAGGCTCTGATGGAACTTGGCTCACACCATACCAGACGATCCAAGCCAATGCCGCTAATAAAGCAATTCCAAGGGGCATTGGCCATCTTGAATACAAATAATCCAGGTACTGTCCGGCCCAAATCGGCTCGAATCCCACAATAAAACCGATTAGTCCCCCTACGACCAATCCCGCTCGTGAAACCTTATGCTTTATTGCGACATCCATCATTTACCATCCTCGTTTCGAAATTGATTATGGTTCGTGCGCCAAGACGTCACAGACTTCAGCGAGTCTTCCCAATCAATCGTTTAAATGTCATTGAAGTCCGGATTGGCAAATATTTGTAAGGGAACCGGTTTAGTTAAGGTGGAACCCGCCGACAGATTCATCAGAATTACAAAAATTATAGCACGCACTACTTCCTTCGGTGTGGCGAATCAGATATCCGGATGGATTCTGGGGCAGATTTTGCAGAACGGACTAAAAACCAGCAGTGGTTTTTAAATAATTGCTATGCAATTGACGTAAGGGCGATATATACAGACCGCCCCCTTTGGGCTCTGTAACCTCGAAAGGAACAATCAGACAGCGGAAGAGTTCGGCTCTCCTGAAATCGGAGTAATGATGAAGAATCCACTGAAAGATGCAGCGATGATGAATGTCACCCTTGGTGCTTATACGCTCCACTGTGCAAACCGCCGGCTTGCCGGTCGAAGGGGACGAGGGGACAACATGAGCGTCCGAAAGAACATTATCGCAACGCTTCTTGCGTGGGCGGAAGTACTCTGGACCGGATTGACCCACATTGACCCGTATCTGCAGTTCAGCCAGCCCAAAGACGTGGGCAATCGCCCAACGCCTGGCATTGACGGACGGCTAAAAAGGTGGACAGGCGGCCTTCTCGTCGCCGCCTATTAGGATGGACTGATGGTAGGTGTTGAACTCACGGTCTAAAAGCGCGGGAATGATATGACCCTGCGCACGGAAAATAGGTTGAGTCTATATACGGGATAGTAATTGGATATTGGGCAACGTGTTACTCATTGGGCAATAATAATTTAAATCGACTAAAGCGGAGGGAAAACCAATGATTGTGTCGACCGGCAACAAAGACACCTATATTACAAGAATGTCCAATCATAGGAACGAGATCTATTCGGACACTACCGAAAGCAACGGGGGAAGCGGCCAGTATTTTAGACCACACGACCTTATTGAAGCGGGGTTCGCTTCGTGTTTGAATTACTACGCGAATGGTGCTCAATTCTATGAATCTAGCCTATGAAACGGTCATTGTTCAAGTTGAGTTGGATAGAAGACCCGACAAGAGTATTTTCATATATCAAATTGATATCGAAGGTCAACTTGATGAAAAGAGCAAACGAACGGTATTAAAAAAGGTGATGAACTGTCCCGTTAGAAAAACCCTATCCAAGCAGTTGGAATTCATTGACCAAACCCGTATTCCGTGACATGCTCCCACTCCCTACGCTCAGAGAGGTGGGGGCTTCTTGGGACGTACCCGCTAACGCCGGCATAATGACCAAGCTATTCCCGTGCCCCACGGTTCTTGATGACGGATCAGGCTAGACCCAGTATCCGACACCCTTCGTTTTTGATGTGGATGGCGGCGTGTTCGTCGCGGTCTAATTCTGTTCCACCGTGAAGACACACCCCAACGCGATCGGCCAATGTGAGTTCTTTGTTCTCGTGATGGCAGAATCGACGCCGTTTGCTGGATGGAAACCATTTGTCCATGACCACCCGTTGTTTTCCTTGCTCGGTCAATTTGTATCTCCGAAAGGTTTTGAGCATGCCGAATCCATTGTCATTCGTGGATTTTCCCAGATGAAGCTCCCATTCCCCGCATATTCAAGTCTTCCCTGGCACATTCTTTGGCAACGGACGGTGCCGTTTAATCCGGACATCTTTCAGCTTCGGCAGTCGAATCGTTTTGCCGTCTATCAACCGAGTCGTGCCCCCTTGATTGTTCGTCGTCTGGGACTTTTTATCATGATGCTGGCTCTTGAATTGCGGAACATACATCCCCAGATAAGTCAGGTTGGACCTCGTCGGAGGAAGACAGGGCGGTAATCTGATGTATTGAGTGTCAGTGTACGCCGCCAGAACGTGCATTACGGTGCTGATTTTGGGGCCTCATCCCTGTCACCTGACTTAACCGATCATGTATGTTGCGGAAAGCCTACGGACTGGTCTGGGAAAAAATTCTTGTAAGCTGTCTGCAAATGAAGTTGTGCATTCGCTAAAGCCACACTATCCACGTCTTTGAGCCATGCAAATTCTTTTTTGCAGTCCGCTGGCCGCAAATATTTCGGTTGCTTCCATGTTGCCTTATCATCCTGGCATGGCGCATAGATTTCTTTGCGATTCGCTAACATTCGATTATAGACAAAACGTACACATCCCAACGTTTTATGGATGAGAATTTCTTGTTCTGCATGCGGATAGAGACGATATGAAAATGCCGTCTTCATAGCTTTTCACCTTGACTTTCAATCTAACGTCCGACCACTTCCATCGGTGCGCCGCCTGTTGTAAGCAGACAGAAACTTCTCGACCAGAAATAGTCTTTCCATAGAGATTTTCTGACCACGGAATGTTCTTTTTTGATCAGACGTGATGATTCGCTCTTATCAGCATTGATGAACTTAGATAATTCACCGTGTCCGGAATATCCGGGCTTGAAGGCTTATCGCACTACCCGTCAGGTGTCAGGCCAAGAACGGACCGTCGTGGTTACGTATCACGAAGCCCTCTATTTAGGACAATGGCCGGGAGAACTGGTGCGTCTGCGAAAATTGCAAGACCGCTTGCAGGCCATCCAACACCAGGTGGTTCATGGGGTACGGCGACCGACGGTCGCCACCTTGCGTCAACGGGTGACCCCAGCACAGATCAAAGCGGGGCCCCCCGTCCGCGACGGGGTTCATACGGAAATCCATGAAACGGGAGAGGGCCCGACCTTCACCTACAGCATTGACCATCAGGCGTTGATGCAGTGGGGGCAGATCCATTGGGGTAAAACTCTCTTCTTTACCGATCAAGCGACCTGGTCTTGATCACGGCGTATTGCAATGCCTGGCCTGGGGAATCCACCATTCGGGATCTCAAGCAAGCCGCGTGGTTGCATGAGCAGCCACCATGTCATGGGACCGATCAGAAAATTCGAGTGCATGGCTTCATTGGCGTGTTAGCTGTGACCCTGGCCCATCTTTTACGGCGCGAATATGTCCGAGCCGGCCTGGGTCTCAGCTTGCCAACTTGCTCAAAGAACTCACAGCGATTCAAGAAGTCCTCTGCGTGTACCCACCTCAGACGAAGATGGCGCCTCAATTAGTGCTGACAGATCGGACCCCCCGTCAACAACAACTCCCGGGTCATTGGGCCATTCGTCTCCCGGCTCCCCCATAATCTGTAGATAATACAGGAAAGATCGATCAACCCCTTGCGTAGCAAGGGGTTTTCACTTTTCTTGGCTACTAACTAGGAAAGTTCTCCTAGAGCGAATGAGTCTTTTCCGGCTCCTCCCAGGCCTTTGGTAACAACCAAAAATAAAACCCATAAAGGCTGAGGGTTCCCCTTAACCCTCAGCCTTTCGTCGCGCCTTTCCCATTATGGGCTTTTGGTACCCCGAATCACGTTAGGGGCCATGCCCGGACCTCCAAATACACATATGTCGGAATTGGGACCAGCAATCCATCCCGGAACCTTACCGTGGTAATGCAGCGCATCGGCGCTAATCACGCCTTTTGGCAATCCGTCTTGCATGGGAGCCAAACTCACCACCGCTTCGATGTTAACATCGCGGTATGGATCTGACGTCGGCAGCAAAGGATTATAGAACCAGGCGACATACGTCTCAATGCTCGGATTTCGAGAAGAATGATAAAGACGCCCGTGTTCCACTGTTGCAGCCACTACCGAGGAAGCAGTTCCATACCGGCTCGTAACCATGGTCAGTCCGTAGCCGTTGTCGCCGAGGCGATAAGGAACAAAAACACCGCGTCTGGTGCGAAAGTCGCGATAGATATATCCGGGGGAATTCGCGGGATATCTTCTATGATGAGGAGCAATGTTTGACGATCCCGATACTGCCACTTGCGGAATATGGGCAATACTTACATTCCGTGACGGTTGAACCACCCCAAAAACCGGTCCCGCACAACCACCGCATGCCATTCCCAAAATAGCCAGTGTCGATAAGTATCGTCCAGGTTTTGCCACCATGAAGTGAACCTCCTAATCTTGAGATCAAAGATCAATAACCTTGACAAAGCTCAAATATGAGATTTTTTCCTCCGAGATCTCACAGAGCAACGACTCAACCATAAGGCCCTTTCTTCCGAGGATTA
This sequence comes from Bacillota bacterium, assembly GCA_021821465.1. Taxonomy (GTDB): domain Bacteria; phylum Bacillota; class Sulfobacillia; order Sulfobacillales; family Sulfobacillaceae; genus Sulfobacillus. The sequence continues at coordinate 29,206 of JAKACM010000042.1, read as the reverse complement.
AAACCCTTCAATGGCGCACGAATCTAAGGATTTGTGCCACAAATTTGAATTTGCGCGCTAGGAATATCACTTCCGTTGAATTGCGACTTCTTGAACATGAAACTTCGGTCCATGCCTTTTGAAGAAGCACACAGACAATTACAGCCGTACCTCACAAAGGACAGCATAATCGCTTTTCTTCAAACCCTAGGCGCAAAAAAGCCCGACGTTATTAGCACTTTTGGCAACAGAGCCAAAGAGCTGAAGGGATCATGAGGATAGGGCTTACGCCCTTAGTCAAATAATAATGGCCGCATTATTCCGATGATTTGTCTGATTTTTCACGTTTTCATCTCAATCCTGCCATATAGCAAATTTAATGGAAAGAAGTTCAGTGTTATCCCGAGGTGTCATTGGGCTCGGAAGGCCTTGGAGAAAAGTGTTCAGGCATCAATCCGAAGCATGATGATTATAGATGATGTTAACTGACATCCTCTGTCAGTCAACTTCTTCATTCTGTTCAAAATGTTGCGCCCATGCGTAACAAAGAGCGGCCATTCTTTGTCGAAGAACGGCCGGCTCGGCAATTTGAATGGAAGTACCGTAAGGAACGAGATAAATCGCAGCATCCTCGAATTTGGCTGTAGGAATCCGAAGTAGAGCCCATGTTCTCTTTTGCTCTAAGATACACAAGCGGAGAAACCAATGATCCGCAAGGCTTGCAACCGCCCAAGGCTTACCCTCGACGCGCACAAGCGAATAGGGTTCCAACGCGAGCCGTTCGATCATTTGCTTATCGGAGAAGTAATCTTGCACCGAAAAATCCGCCGGACGCACAAAGATAATATCCGAAGGTGTCAATTTCTCAATCCGGTCGACCCGAAAGGTTCGCAATGCTTGACGGCTGTGGCAAAATGCCGCCAAATACCATACCCCGGCAGAGAAGGCCAGTCCATAGGGGTCGACTCGCCTCCATCCGGGTGATTCCGCGTTCAATTTATGATAAAAGATGTCTACCGTTTGGGATTGTGCCACGGACTCCTCTAAGATTCCCAGCCACGGTTCTACCGTTCCTCCGCGTAAATATGGGACCACTTCAAATCCCATAACATGTTTCTCTAATTGGGCGATTTGATCCGGACCCAGTGTTCGTTGTAATTTTCGCAGTGCCTGATCCAAAAGATCCGTATGAGGGTATCCGGAGTTCTCGGCGAATTTGGTGGCATGAAACAAGGCACTGACCTCGCCGGGGTCAAAAAACAATGGCGTACCGCGAAATCCAGGGGCAAGGCGATAACCTCCATCATGTCCCGAATCCGAGATAATGGGAACGCCACTGGCACATAAGGAGTCAATATATCGATAAACGGTGCGTATACTGATTTCCAGTTCCTCGGCGAGTTGGGCGGCTGTCATTCGGTCCCTGGCATAGAGTAGCCACAACAATGAAAGCATATTGTCAGACTTGGCCACAAAGTTTCAGCCCCTTCTTGAAAGTTCTTCGGTCAGTAGGTACATTCTACCAGGTTATTCGATAAAACGAACATATTTTCACAGGTATCCGTATTTCTGATCGAGATACCAATATCAGTAAATTTATCACGACGTCAAATCGCATTTTGTGAGGGATTGGTGGAGGACATCCCGGTCTCGTAAAGCCTTTAATGACAAAGCTTCCCATATCATAGCACCGTGAACTGAATATGATCGGTTCAATTGAGGGAATTTGGCCTCTTCTCAGGGCTCAGAGTATAAATTCTCTAACTCTACCCCTTACCGACACAACGACCACTTCACACTATAGCACAGAGAATTCCGCACGCCTCGTTGCTATTATACGCGGGCCTGCCAAGTTCTGACTGCCGAAATTATGGATGCAGGGTTTTTCGATTCATAGCAAGGGAAGTCGGCACTTATCGCACGCGGACGATTTCGAATAGATTGCTTACATCATTGCCAATATTGCCGGAGGGGTCAAGGAGAAGCCTATCGTCATGTCTATTTATTTCCCACCGGCTCCTTCCAAACGCGTAACGACACTGCTCCATCCATCGTTATTCTAGAGAACCACAAATTTCCATGGACTCATTCAAGGGAGATGTCATTATGAGACAATATCTTTTCCGTGGTGGGAGTTTAGCGCTCTGCACGCTCATATTAGCAGGGTGTGGTGTCAGCACCCATCACAACACCAGTTCAGGGGGAAACCCTCGTCATGTTCACAAGGCCGTGCAGGTCCATCATACCCCGCGGTCCAGCCAAACAACGTCCTTGAATCCATCCTTCGGCGATTCCCTGGGTATTACCGAGTCATTTACCGCAATCTGCTTTGGCCACCCATCCTTGGCCAATTTATGGCAGCGCCTCGTTAAATCAATTTCCTCAGACGTGGCATGGCCGAGATCCCTTTAATCAATGGCAGTTGCCACCCGAGTGGCATCCTTATCTTTTGAAAAACGAAAAAATTGTTCATCCAACCCCTCAGAACGCACAACAAGTTCCGTTAACGTTATATATTACACTGCAAGGAACGGTATTTCTCTATCCGCAAACTTATAGCGGTACCATCTGGCTGGGGCACAACGCCTATATCGCGGATATTCCACCCACGACGATTGTGGCCGAATTTGTCCCCTTGAAACCCGCCGTTTTCGCCGGTGTCATTCCCATCAGCGGGGATGAACCATCCGGTGTCAATGGATATACGGATCCTCTTTGGGAAAAGACTCTATACATGTCAGCAAGCCAGATTGCCCAGGCAGTGCGTTGAATCGGATCTTCTTTTCTGTACCGTGTGAAAATTATTCCGCTAATATTGGCAAACTTGAGGATAAGCGAAGGAGAAGGGGCGAGTGATGAAGTTTATGAAGTCGAGCTGAAAGGAAAATCAGCCCATTTACCACCAAAGCCAGATGGCAACGGCACCCGGTTAACCCTTAATTAATTATTTCAACAGCATGGCCAATCCCACTCCCAAAACTATTAATCCGGTGCCCCCCATTTGAATGCGTTCCGACACTTTCTGGGTTGCACGTGCCACCCAATAACCCATCACCACGGCAGTCAGACCTATGATGAGAAATCCCGCAAGACTTACTTCGTGATGCCAGGCATAACCGAGTGCCCCACTGAGAGCTGACAGGGCCATGGCCGCCGTGCCCGTGCCAATCGCCGTTCGCAATGAGTAGCCAAGACCATAAACCAACGCGGCAAGAAACATAATACCCCCCGACGCCCCCAATAAGCCCGATATATTGCCGATGACAAAACCCAAGATTCCGATAATGAGATAACGGTATAGAGAAGTTTGAGAAGAATTCCTGGACGACGTGCCCGCCGCCACCAGGGGTTCATTACGCCAAGCATGAACGAGAAAGATCCCCGAAAGCGCCAAGCCAAAGACACCAAAAGCCAACTCCAACCAAAAAGCCGAAACATCATGCGCCAAAAGCACTCCGCTTTGGGCTCCGATAACTGACCCAATGATCAACAAACCGCCTCCTTTGTAGGCGACGTGATGAGATCTAGCATAGGTTATAGCCACCATCACCGAAGTGACCACATCTACAGCCAAACTGGTCCCCACTGCTTCGTGAAAGGGCATCTTGAGCCCCAAGGTTAACGCCGGCACCACAACGATAACGGCGCTGGATCCTGAGAACCCGGTTAATCCGCCGGCTATCAGCCCAATAATTACATATATGACGATCATCATCTGCCCGTGCCCTCTTCCTTCTGCCGTTGGGTCGATCTTATCCGATCCTTCAGCACCAACGCACCTAATACTATATACTGTATAGTATTAGTGTCAAGAGAGAAGAACACCGATCTCACGGTAATGGCGTCATGTTTAAGGCTGCCATGATATGAACGATTTGCCGATGTCGGTGAGGACAATCGCGAGCATTTCCCCCAGATAAGAGATATTTTATCCAGCGCACCGTAAAACCCCGCTGTTTAGGACGGGGATATAAGGCGCTCGCCGTCAGGCAACCGTCTTGTGGCATAACGCCCGATTTGTGCTGTTTAAATGTGTTTGCTCTTTGACAATAGGATATATTGGCGGTTGTCTCCCGCCATCGTGGGAGCGTAAAATATATCGCGTCGTCACGACCAGACGTTAACCGGATTCGGCGAACGATAAGTCTAAGTAACCGGAGAGTTTGAGGCGACCGGATGGCTAACCCTTTGCCAGTAAAGCTGACGTCAGCCGGTTCCTCGCAAGAATCTCCTTTCTCAGGAAGGAGATTGTCAAAAAAGCATGCCGTTACTGTCTGTCACTTGTTATGTAATGCCGTCATCAAGCGATTGAAGTTCTTTGTCGGCGAAAAACACGAAGAGGTGATGCCGGAACACGGTCCCAAAAATGCTGAACGAGATATTCAAGATGATTTCGAGAAATCCCACAGTGAGGAACCAACTACCGCAATAAGTCTTTACGCCAATCTGAGAAAGGTTGGGTAAAGATGTGTCCTTCATAATCATCGAAGGTTCGGCACCTTATGGCTTCGTCTTCTACCCTACGATTTATGGAACAAAACAGGCCTGGGGCAACGCATCTCAGTTGCCACAGGCCCTAAACGTAAGGTAGCCAACCTTCCTTTAACCTCGTTTGCAAAGCTAGGCTCACAACAGACTCACATCGTTAAACACCGACGATTTGATAGCCTTCTTGGGCCAACCGCACCAAAGCTTCTCCTGCGGGTTCCATCGTGATACCCTGGTCTCCGACGGCTTTACTGACACCATATTGTTCAGCATTAAATGGGCATGCAGCCACGGGTACCTGACCTTCACTTAACGTTTTAAGAGCCTGGGTGATAGCTTCATCATCGCCGCCAGCCAATTGTACACCTGGTCCGAAAAAGTAAACTTCCACATCCTGCTGACGGTTGGCCTTCAGCCTTCCGGCCAAGACCATATTGGCCAGGGCTTTATCCCGCAATTCGGGCCCTGCGGTGATCCAAAATGCTATTTTCGCCATGAATATCCTCCTTGTGTAGTTAACACGGTCACAATAATTTGACGCGTTCGTTAGCCGCTTGCAAAACCAAACACCGGATCCAATGCCCGGCACAATGCTATGGGACCGTTAATACTAAAAAAGTCAAAAGCAACTGAGAATTTTTTACCCGAGACGGCAAAATCACGGTGCCTCTTCGCCAGATATCATGGTGTCAACCCCGGACCGTCTTCTCTCTTCAAACTCACAATTCTCTAGAGCCCATTGCGCCCAAAACCATAGTATTCAGGCAAGGAGACATAGTGCGGCAGGCTCGGCCTGCCCCTTTCCCGGTGTTCCATTCTTGCGGTGCGGTATTGCAACATCTTAAATGAAAGCTTTCTGTCCGGCTGTCCGTCCTTATGGACCCTAGTGACGGGGACTCATGTCCCCTCTTCCCGGGTGACCGGAACAAATCTCAACGACCCGTTGCAACCGGGGCGGGTTGGTACCCACTTTCTTGGGTCAACCTGGCCTGATGGTCCTCAAGCTCTCCCCCTTTGGGAAGGATGGTTGACAAAAGAGTCGTCTTCGAGTTTAAAACCGGATCCTCGCCCTAGCTACCTATAATGAAGCCAACCCAGCGAGTCAATCAATACTATACATGTTATAGTATTGTTGTCAAGTGATTTTATGGTTGAATTAAAATTCCATGCACTTTCGAATATAGTAAAAAGTACGTCGTTTAGGGCAACATCTCTAACAAGGGCACAAAGGATTGACGCCAGAATAATAAGAATATACATTGTATAGTAACGAGTTCGGTACGACCTTAAATGATTGGGTGGAGCAGTCCCTATATCATTACCGTAAGGACAGGTACCAACCGACTATCCCGGAAGAGGAGTGGCAAGTCATGGTCCCAACTTCAAAAAAACAAGGAATGGACGATCCTGGCGAGCATAGGTGGAAGGCTCTGGGATGGATTACTTTAGCTGAACTTTTGGCCATGAGTGTTTGGTTCAGCGCTGCCGCGGTGACAACCGCTCTCGTACATCAGTGGCATCTTCCCGTTTCTGAGGAACCATGGCTTACTGCCTCGGTACAGCTGGGATTCGTCGGAGGTGCGCTGTTGAGTTCCACCCTGGGTCTGGCTGATCGCATTCCATTACGCCGACTCATGGCTTGGGGTAGTTTACTGGCTGCGGCCAGCACCATGGCATTACTGATATTCTCTTCGGGAGGTTGGGAGCCCTTTGTGTTGCGAGCGGTTACAGGCGCATCTCTTGCCGTCGTTTATCCCGTAGCTGTGCAATGGATCGCTCAGTGGTTTCCCAGACAACGAGGTTTGGCCGTAGGAATTCTCATTGGCGGGCTTACAGTGGGCTCGGCTCTTCCTCATCTCTTAGCTGGTATGCCTTCGATGCAAAATTGGCGCATGGTCTTGGGAGGAAGTGCAATCTTAGCGATTATCGGCTGGGCGGTAGTGATGTGGATTGTTCCGGATTATCCCCAACCATTTCATCCCCCCGCATTCCGGTGGGACCGAATTGGTTCTGTGTTGCGCGATAGGCCGGTGATGCTGGCCAACCTTGGCTATTGGGGCCATATGTGGGAACTGTATGCGATGTGGACATGGCTTCCGGCCTTTCTTCTGGCCAGTGAAGCGGCATTTTGGCACGGACCCGCTCTTATCGGCATCGCGGGCAGTGTGAGCTTTGTTGCAATTGGCCTGGCCGGGTTTTTAGGTGCTTTAGTGGGAGGATGGGCCGCTGACCGTTTTGGACGTACCATGGCCACGATGATGGCTATGGGTATGAGTGGCGCTATGGCACTCGTGATCGGACTGACCTATCAACAAAATCCTTTCTGGACTTTTTTCGTCGCAATCCTCTGGGGAATTAGCGTCATCGCCGATTCGGCACAATTTTCCACGGCTGTGACCGAGTTGAGTCCGTCTCATCTTTTGGGAAGCGCATTAACTCTGCAAATGGCCGTCGGTTTTCTGATTACTATCGGTTCCATCGATTTGGTCGGATGGCTGGCGCCTCGTTGGGGATGGAATCACGTCATGATGATCCTCGCAGTAGGACCAATTATCGGCATCGCAGCCATGGCCCGTTTGCGTTACCAGCCGGAAGCTATGCGTTTGGCCTCCGGTCGTCGCTAGGGGAGTTTTCTCCGGCTCGACCCTAAAGAAGATCCCCGCCGGGCCCTCACCTTATCATACGGGACCCGAAATTCCTACATCCGGCTCTCCGGCCGATAGTAGCTCCGCATCGAGCGAGAGTGGACTAATACCTAACGACAAGAGGGCGAGATGGCAGGCCCAGATGAATAAAGGATGACTTGGGTTAGACACGTCAAAATAGCCAGTACGGAAGCCTCGTGTCCCGTCAAGGGTCATGATTACTCTATAAGGGTTGATGCAGAAATGGTTTCAACGCTAAGGGCCAACCCGTTCCCTATTAAATTAAATAAGGATCGAACTCTCTCAAACGCAAGCAGGGACTATAGCTGTCCCGACAGTAAGAATGTTCATGCACCGTAAGAGCCCGGAAATACGAGAGGCTCACGGAATCTCTGTATAGTACCATTCAGATCGCCTGGCAACTCCCTCGATGTTCCAGGCGATCTGAATGGCCAAGGCGCGAATCCAGGGGTACCGGTTCGATCCTAAGAATCTGTGTCATGGCTTGTTTCTCCAAAACGGAATGAGACGAATTGGTGGAGAAGCCAATAAGTCACGAGTGTCTGGGTGAGCTTGAGTGCCGTTTCGCACCCAATGATATTCTCCCGGTCGATCGATCCAACAGAATTGCAGCTTTTTCACCTTTAATGACCCCTTTCAGTTTTGTTGCCAGCTCTGGCAACCGCCATTATAACGCCCTGAATGAAAAGGGGTTTAATTCTATCCATTATGGAACTGATATAAATTGTCATAATCAAGAAACAATTTCCAAGGTATTGTTCCCGCTTAAAAAATGCAGGCAGGTCTTCTTATCTTGTTCGCCCGTCGTGGCAAAGACAGGTTTGAGTGTCCCTGTGAGTGAATTTTCTCCGGAACGAGCCAGGGAATCACCATCGAACGCCGATTCTACTTCCTCACCATGAACTGACGGAGACGCTCCTTACAATTCTTTAAAGATGCTTCATAGACTGCACACAGAACGACCGGTTGCGGGCAACCGGCTATCTTGATTCCAATCGTGATACCCCAGACATTTGTCGAGCAATGAGGGAAATGCATCTGGAGCAAACGCTGCTTTTCAATGACTCTTTTCATAACATGAACCAATCATTGTACTGCGATACCTCAGAATGATTTTTATTTGATGACACTTCTTCTGATTAAAACATTTTTCGGTGTTATCCACTGTTTCGTTGGAAGTGATGCTCCTTTTCCCCTATAGGACACCCCAACGAAACTACCAGCTCTTCCTGCCAGCGTCAGTCCACGAGATCCGCTTGAGAAGTGTTTTTACACCATCAAATATCGGCAATTGCCCTTGCGACTGTGATCGGTATGAGCAGCTGATCTCGGCAACAAGCTTTTCATTATTACAGATTTTGAATGGATTTCTGAACCATTGTGTCGGTGAAGCCATTATTTATCATGTAGGTACAGTCAAAAGAGGCTGACAGTTCATGGATAATCGGCTGTTGTGGTCAATTCGAACACACTTTTTATGAATATTTTGCTGAAAGGATGTCACCTGTGGCTCCACATAAGAAGAAGTCTCATCACAGTGAGATGGAACGTTTGGTAACTTTGGCTCAAAGGGCACACGACATTGATTTTTCGCCGGAAGAGGAACGTCTCGCCGACCTGATAGCGCGTTTGGTTTCCCGGGGCTTAGATCATCCGATTGATCGCGCCCTGGATTATCTTTATGCCCACGACGATCTCAAGGCTGCCGAACGAATTCTCTTTTGGGCTGAGGATGCCGCATCAACCATGGACATTCTCTTATCTTCGGATCAGGAAGAGTCCAGGGTAGGCGAAATCACGGCTTTTTTGGTTCCCCTGATCTTCATCACTCCGCCATCTTTTATGCCACCCGTCAGCATTCCTTTGCCTGAGACGCTCAATCAATTAGCCCGAAGCTTCCGTCAACATCATCTCATCGATGCGTTTCCCACTCTCATTCTCTTACCCGAACTTTACCGGCTTCAAGATTTGCCTACAATGTGGTCCACGCGTCATCGGTGGTTGCAGCAACTGTTGGCCGCTGCGACGGCTCAACCCTACCATCTGCCAACACCTTCTCTCGAGTCTTTGGGCTCAAATCTTTCCCAGCATACCGTGACCATCCACTTGCGTTTTCTGGTTGGAGCCGTCATTGTTGATGCTGATGAAGATTCACATCGGCCCTTATGGGACCAAGAGATTCCCTGGGGAGAATCGGAGACGATGTGGTCTGGTGCCTCCGATTGGCAAGAGACAGTAATCACGTTGCTGCAAAAGGTGTTGCCTGACATTATCGTGTTACCTGATCTGCCTGATTTGTGGTCGGACGCTTTAACATCCAGCCTGAATTTGTGGAACCATGTTGTCATGGACACGGCCTGGGATATATTTCGCCACCAAAGCACCGCTCCTTTAAATGAAATTGTGGCGGATATTCGGTGGATCTCGCAAGAATCCGCATGGTCCGTCACCTTTGTCGATCCGTCCCGCCGTAGTCCCCCTTTGTTGTGGATGAGTCCCGACGATCCTTCCGAACAACGCCAAGCGTTGCTGGATGCACTTCATGATCACGGCATATCTCGTATTCAGCTTAATATGCAGAATCTCTGAGGCCATAGACAGACCGAGTTTTTGGCCAAATGATCTCCTAAAGAACCCACTCCTGGAGAACTTCATCCACCTCCGCCGACGAGCCCACTTCTACGTATCATCCGAGTGGCATCGGCTTTTAAGCGACTGAGGGTTCCAGACGATTCTTGTCTGTGAGCCATATCTCTTGACGTTACTGTCCGGTAAAATGTGGCGTTTGCCTATGCATAAAGGCTTCCAAGCCAATATGGTAATCTTGGGTGAACCCCGCTTGACGTTGAAGGTCTCGCTCCAGTTGCAACTGATGATCTAAATCGTTGTCTTGGCTCATGTTCAAGGCTTGTTTGATCATTCCCAAGGCTATAGGAGGGAGCGAGTACAAACGGTCGGCCAACATAATGGTGGCCTCATCCAATCTGTCTTTGGTAACCAACTGATTCAAAATGCCGAGATTATATGCCTGTTGTGCCGAAATAACTTCTCCCAGCATCGCCAATTCCATCGCCTTTCCCAGTCCTATAAGTCGCGGGAGAAAATACGTCGATCCGCAATCGGGAACCAACCCGAGTTTGACGAAAGCCTGGGAAAATTGCGCCTGCTCCGATCCAATGCGTAAATCGCAAGCCAGAGCCAAAGACATGCCGGCACCTGCTGCGATTCCCTGAATTTTGGCAATAACAGGTTTTGGCATGCGGCGCAAGGCATAAATGACAGGATGGTAATGGTCATCCAGGTGTTGGCCCATATCAAGATTTTCGCCTTGGGTGCCTATTTCCTTCAAATCCTGCCCCGACGAAAAACCTCTGCCACGTCCGGACAAAACCACGGTACGGACCGAGTCGTCCTCGCCCACACGGTTCAAAATATCCGCAAGTTCATCGAGCATACGGCTATTCAAGGCATTAAGGGTCTCGGGACGGTTGAGTTGAATTTCCGCTCGATAACCGTGGGTTTGGGTTTCGATGAACTGATAAGTCGCCATGGCCACTCCTTCTTCTTTTGCGATCTTGTCCTCAGCCCTTATAGCCATCGGCATCTTAACGGCTACACTATATACTGAGTTTGCCGCTCTTCTCCCCACTACTAATAATCATATATTACTGACTTTTCATAAGTTTAGAAAAGGCGGCACTCTGAACATACCAATCCTGACACTTATCCTGGCGTCACTTGAGTGGGACGTTCCCGCTCAGAGAAAATTCGACCTGTCTCTTCAAAAATCCCCCTGCCGGAGAGTTGGAGTTTACGGTTGACGGTATTAGACACGCTCGACCAACGTGGCAATACCCTGACCCACGCCAATACACATCGTGGCCACGCCCTTTTTGCTCTGATGACGTTTCATGCCGTAAACCAGGGTCGTTAAAATTCTGGCTCCGGACGCGCCCAAAGGATGTCCTAAAGCGATAGCTCCCCCTTGGCGGTTGACAATCTCGGGAGCAAAAGGCAAATCATGCAAAACAGCGAGAATCTGAGCCGAAAAGGCTTCATTAAGTTCAACTTCCTCAATCTCTTCCAACTTCCAGCCATGGCGATTCAAGGCATTGGTCGTCGCCGGAACGGGGCCATAGCCCATGATTCCAGGGTCAACTCCTGCAACTCCGGTTCCCCGAATATAAGCCAGGGGTTCCAAATTGCGGCATTGGGCCTCATGAGCTTCCATGAGCACCAATGCCGCGGCTCCGTCATTGATTCCCGAGGAATTTCCGGCCGTTACGGTACCTTCGGGGCGAAACAATGGTCTCAATCTAGCAAGCTTTTCCAAAGACGTATCAGCCCGAGGATGTTCATCACGAGCCACAACGGTGATTTCATGGGTTTTGGGGTTTTCTACGGGGACGGGAATGATTTCATCGTCAAAATCCCCTGCATGCTGTGCTGCTATGGCTTTGCGGTGGGATTCAAACGCCCAGCTATCCTGCGATTCTCGGTCAATATGAAACATTTCGGCAAGATTTTCGGCCGTTTCTCCCATGGAATAAGGGTAATATTTCGCCCGCATTCGGGGATTAATCATGCGCCAGCCAATAGTGGTGTCAAACAGTTCCTGGTTTCCGTTGGGAAAACCGAGGTTGGATTTGGGGAGGACAAAGGGAGCTCGTGTCATGGATTCTACCCCCCCGGCGATAATGATGTCTGCCTCGCCCGATACAATAGCCTGATATCCACGGTTAACCGCTTCCAAGGAACTGCCGCACAGACGATTCATCGTCGCCCCTGGCACACTTGCCGGAAATCCTGCCAAGAGTAGCGCCATGCGGGCGACATTGCGGTTATCTTCGCCAGCCTGGTTAGCGGCTCCTAAAAGAACATCATCAATATACTGGGGATCCAGGTCGATATCCTTGATCACCGCACTCAAGACCAGGGCCGCCAAATCATCGGGACGCACATCTTTAAGAACACCCCGGTGACGGCCAATGGGTGTACGCCTGGCGGCGACTATGACAACTTCACGCATTGCTGCCGCATCCTCTCTTAATGAATTAGAGACATTGCAACCGATTGCCGAAGAAAATTCGATACTCGAATCTGCTCACGCTGAGCAGAGGAAGTGTCAGGGAATAGAGTTAGGCGGTAAAAATTGCGCTAGTGAGTCCAGATCCCCTATGATAAATGGTTTGCCATCAGACCCAAATTCGGTGAGATCATCATCTTCTAAGTTGGGAATGGTTCCCAAGATCTTTTCCGTAAGCTTCAAAACGTCCGGTGGTGTACGAAAATCCCATCGCCGGGCCCAAAAGATCCCTCCAAACACCAGACGCCTTGCTAAGTCTTCCGAACACGAATCATAATTGAGCATCATGCCATGAGAGTGGCTGCGTTGATCAAGTTGTGTCATGACATTTCGGGACACATTCGTATGAACAAAAGCATCTTTCAATCCCAGTCCCTTTACATCCACCAAAAACCCGGCCAGCCGATATGCAGTCGAAAACCCTTCTCGTTGCTGCAAAACATGGATAGCGGCCATACCACTGGTCTCCCAATCTTGGCTAATGCGGCACCTTACCGTTTCCCAGGTTGATAACACCTGGGGTCTGGAATCACTTGCCGCTGAAAGCATAGCGGCTCGCTTCACCTTGCCCTTTTTGCCAGACTTCTTTTGTTTTTTAATTTGTCCTTGTGGTCCTCTTGCCATATCCCAATTCCTCCCATTCTCGTTATGACACCCCTTCGCGAGAATCCTGAAATTACCGGGCCGGTCCTCCTTTCCCACCACAGTGAATCAAAGGGGGAATTTTCGAAATAAAATGTGCCGTTGTCGATATGTCCCTAGGATCTCCTCTGCTTGAGATGCCCCCCTAAGCAACCAATCTATCTCCGTTCCCATCATCATCTGATTTGTTACGGCAATCTTCCTACTACTATTTTCCTCAAAACTTTCATGATTCCTGCTATGAAGCGTGTTTTGAAACCATTTTTCCCGGTTTTTCATTGTTGATCAACCTCAAACGATGGATGAAACAAACTTATGATCCCAGGACGATATTATAGTTCATTCCCATTTACCCAACATCGCGAATTTGCGGTAACCTCGGTTCCACGATTCAGGATATGATTATCCGAAATATTCTACCCTTGTCGCCAATAATTCTTCGCCATGGCCACCTCGTCGTAGCTAATGATTTCAATCCGGTTATATTAAAGTTTATAGAAAATATTCTGAATAAACTATTGACCGAGTGGACCCCAGTTCATACCATAGATTTGCACGACATTGTGTAAATTATATTTTTGAGGAGGACTCACAACCAGTATGAAAGCATACCCCCGCCAGACGATCCGAGGCTCTGCCATTGCCACCCTTTGTCTTCTCACCGCCGGTGCATTGTCAATTAACACCACGGTTCAGGCAGCCGGATCTCCGGCTCCTTTCTTTGCCAATACCAGTTGGACAACCTATGACAGTTCGGTCAATCACAATGCTATCGTCCCATTGTCCAAAACGGCACCGGCTGCATTAGCTAGCGGCGTTCACTGGAAAACCCGCGAATTTCATGCCGTTGCTTTGAACCAACAACCTCTCGGAACCCAAGCCTTTGGGGGCAGCGTTAATGCTGCCGTGACGATGACTCAAAATCTTGGTAATGGCGTGGGTGTCTCACTATGGGGGCACGATGTCTACGCGGCTTCCAGCTCCGGTTATATCTATGCCGTGAACGCCTTAACGGGTCAAATCAAATGGCGTGTCCGCACCTTAAATGTCGACATGTCCAATCCCTTGGTAGAACACGGAACTCTTTATGCGGGAACGGGGAATGTCGCATTTAATTTTCCCGCGTTAGGCACCTTTGGCCATTCCTTGCCCACCGTCCGTGGCGGAGGGTATGGAGGAATATATGCTATCAATGCGCGCTCGGGTCATATCAAGTGGTTTCACCCATTGTCGGGAAACCAAATGCCGACTCCCGCTTTAAGTCAAGGAACTCTCTATTTTGCCAACGGCAACGGTTATTTCTACGCTCTTAACGCCAACACCGGCAAGACTCTCTGGAAGCTGGATCTGAAGGGCTTTGACAGTATGTCCTCCACAACCCTTTGGTCAAATCCCTCCACTAAGCAAACTTATGCCATAGTTGGCACTACCGATCCCAACCAGTTGAATGCGATCAACCTTTCCACTCATCAAATCAGCTGGTCGGTGAACATCCCCGGCATTACCCTCACAGGAATGGGAGACGAAACGCCGACCTATTCCCAAACAGCAGGGCTGCTCGTTGAAGCCGACTCGGTGCGGTTACAACCCACACAAACGGGAGGTACTGTAAACATGGGTGTTTACGGCATCAATCCTGCGAATGGTCAGATGCTCTGGCAAGATTCTCTGGGAAGAGGACCAATACCTGCAGCATATCGCGGCGCCGTGGCTATGACACATAATGGCATTGCCTATGTCTCGGATACTGCGACAAGCACTCTGTTTGCCATAAACGCCAAGACAGGGCAGATCTTATGGAACAGTAAAATCCCCAACGCCTTGCCCGCAGGAGCAGGACGAGGAGCTCCCACTTACTTTCACGGCGTGATATGGATTGCCACTTCAAAAAGCATTGACGCGTTTAATGCAAAAACAGGCCAGGTTTTAAGGAGTAAGCAAGTGGGTGGGCGTTTTGGAATTATAAATCCTGTCATAGCCGGTGGAACCATGTACCTAGATAATAGCTATGACTGGATCATAGCTATTCCGCTTCACACCATTTTACCCACGCTTCCTTCATGAAATCCCGTGTGCTCTCTACTTCTTAATATCCTTATCAAATGCTTTTTCACAGGAGAATATTGCCGTCAAGACTCAAGCTAATGACTACACAAGGTGATCCCCGTTCTTACCGCTCGCTTTTCGGATCGGCAGACACCCAAGAAGAGCCTATCCGGTGCCTCTTGGGTGTCTTTCGCATACAAAATATAGTGTCATCTTCCTCAAAAAAATCGGTTCAATTTTTTGGGGCCTGTGCCAGACTGACAATTCCCCCGGTAAAGGCTTCCGTAGAGTTTTGAGCTTGCGATTTTATCGCCACGACCGTGGTTTGCGAAACGAGCGGCACCGTGAACGACGCTTGTCCTCCACTGTTCGTGGTCGTCGTCATCTCGGACGCTTGCGGTGTGCCTGCATTGACAAAAGCATGCAAAGTGACTCCCGGAACCACTTTGCCCTCGTGCCGCGCCACCACATGGTCTTTGATCGAAGCTTTATGGGATTGGATCATAAACGGATTCACTGTTAAGGTATCATAATATGGTGCTGTGGGGGTAGACGATGGGGTTGTCCACCAAGCATCCAACGCAGCAGAAAGCTTATGAGTTGTGGGATTGTAACTGCTGAAATTGCCCACTTTGACACCCACCATTTCCATAGTCTGGGCCTTTTGTCCTTTCAACACTAACACTGCCTGACCCAAACGATTCGTATAAGCCGAAGCATACTTGACATAGGGTTGAGCCTGACTCGTATTGGTAGCCACAAAAGATGTCGGCGGGATTCCCGATCCCGGAGTCATGTTCCCAATATAAAATGTCACAGGTGCATCGGCCACAGGCCGATGATGCGACGCATACGCGGAAATAACGAATACTGCTTGATGATGCATGGAGGACGATTCTGAAGCCGCCGGGAGCATTTCCGCAGTGGTCTTCGTGTCTACAATCTTAACAGGCAATGGTTTGTGATGATATCCTGTTCCCCAAGACAATCCCAACGTCGATAAGGATCCTAAACTCAAAGCTATCAATCGTCCAAACATCCACGTTCCTCCTCGTATTTTATGTCCTTTCCCATAATGTGGCTTTCCCACAGAAAGCATTGTACTAAACTACACTATGTCGTTCAATCCCCAATTGAATGTCCATCCTAAACCATTCACTCCAAATTGAAGCGGGGTTGGCACATGGGTTTGTTATTTGTGAAGAATTCGTATGGTTCCCCAGGGATTATCAAAAGAGGATGGTAACCCAAATTTTTGCGGGGGAAATGTGAGGAATGTTTCTATCCCGATCACGCGTAACAAACACCTTATTACCTGCCATCCTATCAATAACAAGATCCTTATCAATGCGGGAACTGCATTGACAGATTATCCAAGCCAATGTTATATTGTTGACTGAGTCAACCATAATTATGGAGGTAGTCAACTATTAAGGAGATTCAGACGGTCACAACGATCCGGAAATTTACGCGATTTTACCTTGCCAGAGCCGGAGCATTAGACGAACAAAGATGGCACACCCCATTTTCCTTGACGGAATCCCGAGTGCTCTTTGAATTGGGTCAAGGCAAACACGTCGAAACAGCCACCTTGCGCGAACAACTTCATTTGGATCCGGGTTACCTTAGCCGAATCATGGCGCGGCTCGAAACCCAAAAATTGGTTCAACGGGATCGTGACTCAAAAGACTCTCGTCGCCAAATTGTCCGGTTAACCGACCAAGGACGTCAAGTCCTTGAAGAACTGGACGACAGATCGGCGAAGGCGACCAGCCGTATGATTAACGGCTTATCTGTCTGCGATCTTGAGCGACTGACAAAGTCTATGCAAACGATTGAAACCTTGCTCGCCTCTTCGCCCCCACCGTCCTTCTCTTACCTGCTCAGAGGACCGGAACCCGGTGATTTAGGATGGATCTTGACCCGTTATGGTCTCGAGGCGCGCCGCTATGGATTGGCATTTCCGGACATGGAAATCGAGTTGGCCCAACGCCTCGCCTTTTACGCGAAACAAACAGTGAGGGATGCGGCAAGTTTTTGGATCGCCGAACAGGACACAAGGCCCATTGGGTGTGCCTTTTGTACCGTGAAAGAAAAATCCACCGTACTTTTGGATCTGTTGTGGGTAGAGCCAGCGGTTCGCAAACACGGTGTGGGATCCCGTCTTATTCAAGCCTGCCTCGATTGGGCCAAGACGCACGGATTTTCTCATGCGGAATATATGAGCCAAGATGAATGGGATGTGGATACTTTTCTCACCCACATCGGATTCTCCTGCCAAATTCCGGACTTTGCTAAGACGCGGCGGGATCGAAACAAGACCAAGAAATATTGGCATATGACTCTTTAATCCGGCCGCTCGCGAATCTTAGTGGATAAAAGGTCAAGCGAGATAAAGACAGAAAGGAATACCCATGGTCATGAATGCCGACCGGATTGTAAAGTGACATCGAATAATGAAGCGTATTCTTTGAAGGATCTCAACACAAGTATGGTTTGTACCGTTCGTATCCCTAAGGTTCACCCGTACTCCCGTAGAATTCCCAATGTGGCCACTGCCACTTTAATCATAAATTTGATAACGATGAAAGGAGAGAGCAGATATTCTTTCATCACGATGGTATATAGGAGCGCTAATAGCCACCGCGTTAATGGGCAGCACTTTCGCGGTAGGAAAACTCGGATTTGCGTACGCACCACCACTTATTTTGGCAGGAATTAGATTTGTGATAGCTGGAGGAATGATGGTCATCGGCGTTCGTGTGCAACATCGCCCTTTGCCCAGGAGGCCTTCGGCTTGGTTAAAGATTGCCTTAGTAGGGTTGTTCTTAACGGTTGGGACCACGGGTCCGACGTTTATCAGCTTACGCACGATAGGAGCAGGGGAATCTTCTTTGCTGCTATTTACTAATCCCTTGCTGGTCATCATACTGTCTCGTTTTTTGTTTGGCAGTCAGTATCCCGGGCGGCAGTGGGGCGGTGTATTGGTCGGTATCGCGGGAGTTGCTATAACCCTCGCTAGCCCTGTGAGCATGCGCTCCGGTGCATGGATTGTATTGGGAGGCTCTTTTTGTTGGGCAGTTTCCACCCTTCTCATCGCTCAATGGAAAATTCCCATTGATGTTTGGACCATGACCGCTTACCAGATGTTATGGGGAGGCCTGGTACTGCTTCTTTGGGGGATTCTGACTGAACCACTGGTAGTGTCCCTGTCATGGCCCTTGGCCCTAATCGTTCTCTGGTTGGCTCTTATGGGATCCATTGTGCAGTTCACTATTTGGTTTTTCCTGTTACAACGAGAGGACCCCGGAAAAACGAGTGCCCTGTTATTTTTGGCACCGTTGTTTGGCGCACTGTTTGGCTGGATTTTGTTGGGGCAGCCTGTACATCTGAATGTAGCCGGGGGAGGACTCCTCATTCTTGTGAGCATCATTCTCGTTCAGTGGCCTGATCAGTCGGCGCGTCTCAAAGCCGGATAGTTGTCATTTGAAGAGAAGGAAGTAGAAAATCGGGTCGTATTATTACCAAGATTTCCCTGCCGATCAAATCTTTCAAGGACCGGGGCGAACGACCAACGTAAAGATATCATTCAATTTGCCCCAGTCTACGATCTTTTGCCCATCCACGTCGATCTGCGACCTTTACCTGATTTTTTGTGCGAAATTCCCCAACCAATTGCAGCCAAGATAAGGGGGTAAACACCGGCCCAACCACTGAAGGGATAGAGAGTGACGCACAGGATCAGAGGTATTGCTGCCATCCATTTTGCCCCACGTTCTTCGTTAAAAAGTCTAATCGCGGAGGCCATAGCAATAATATAAATGACCAGAAAAACTACACTCGGCCACTTGATGAGAATACTCAGGTTAATATGAAACACGATGTATATCGTAAGCACTACGGCAAAGTCAATCCCCAGGGCAACAAGTGCGACAATCGGGGTCTGATAGCGTGGGTGCAATTTCGCCAAAATCGCCGGAAAGTCACCGTTTCTGGCTTGGGCATAGACCATTCGGGAAAAACCGGTGACATTGCCGTGGATGGCCACAACCGTTATTAAGAAAGCTATGGCTCCTGTCATTATCGAACCGATTCGACCGAGTCCCATGCCCACCAGTTGGCTAAGCGGAGCCCCTTGATCCGCTCCGCCATACGCGTGTGCACCCACAGTGACAAAAGACAGTCCAACATATAAGATACCTACGACGGCGGGAGCCAACGTGAATGTGCGTCTGAGATCCTGACTCGGGTGGCGAAATTCTTCGGCCAAGTGAGCCACCATCTCCCAACCCACAAAGCACCAAAAAATTATGACGGCAGATTTTCCTAACTGCGCCCATCCGTGAGCTATCCAGGGATGAAATGAGGCAAGTCGCACGTCAGGCATCGCCGCCAATACCGCCGTCAACATTACGAGAGCGATGAGGATCAACAAGAAGATCTGTACCCACCCCGCCAATTCCACACCACGTACATTCAAATAGAGCGATAGAACCAACATCAATGACGCCATCAAAGAAATACTCCATGATGGCATGAAAAAAGATTTTTCTACGTAATTGGCACCGATTAAGGCAATAATGGGCACCCCTATGGGAATCGTCCCGATAAACAGCCAGCCCGTTATCTGCCCGGTCCTAGGTCCAAATGCCAAACGAGCATATTCGACAATCCCTCCCGCGTGAGGGAAGCGGGCGCCAAGTCTGCCGATGGTGAGTGCCAGAGGAAATGCCAAAACAGACATTCCTACCCACACCCAAATGGACCCAGGACCTGCTTGTTCGGCCGTAAGCGCCGGAAGAACAAGCACACCCGATCCCAAAACGGCCCCTATGGCTATGGCAGTCCCTTGAATCCAAGTAAGAGAACGGTTCAGTTGTGCTTCTTCCATTAAAACGCCTCCACACCATTCATTCGTATCCTTCACCACAATACCCTCGTGATATCATGTTGTCATGCGATGTTTTTGATATTAACAATCGGCTCAGGCGATAGGAGTGCACCAGTGGAATTAAAACACCTTCAAACTTTCAAAACATTGACCGAAGAACTGAATTTTACGCGTACCGCCGAACGCAGGCATTACGCCCAATCCAGCGTCACCACGCAGATTCAGGATTTAGAAAGAGAATTCGGTGTGCGTCTTTTTGAGCGCTTAGGCAAAAGGGTTCGTTTAACCCCGGCGGGTGAACGGTTGCTTCGATATACCGATGAAATTTTGCGACTCGCGGAAGAATCTCGCATCGCTGTTCCTGATCACGGAAGTCCCACCGGAAGCTTGATTATTGGGGCGGTTGAGAGCCTATGCACTTATCGTCTGGCCCCCATCTTGGCCACTTTTCGCGCGCGATACCCTCAAGTGGAACTCGTGTTTCGGACAGGAATCTGCGTTGATCTGCGACAAGAGGTGATCCGCGGCAATTTGGACCTTGCCTTGACGTTGGAAGATGAGGGCCATGACGACCAACTCGTGTTTGAAGTGCTCCTACAAGAACCCATGCTGGTTCTTGCCAGTTCCGACCATCCACTAAATAATCAAGCTCAAATCAGGGCCTCTGATCTGGAAGGGCAAACAATTCTGGTCACAGAACCCGGATGCAGCTATCGAACCCTATTCGAACAAGCCCTCGCCAGTTCAGAAGTGACAAATATGAAAATCGAATTTGCGAGCATCGAAGCCATTAAACAATGCGTCATTGCGGGATTGGGAATTACTTTGCTGCCAAAGATGACGGTAAGAGATGAACTCCTTGAACGCAAATTGAAGGCGCTGCCGTGGACCGGGCCGGAATTTCCCGTCGTGACGCAAATATGTTGGCATAAAGACAAATGGATGTCGCCAGCACTAGAGGCATTTATCGGCGTATTGCGAGATATGATTCGGAGAAAACCTCATAAGTTTCACGATACATATCTCACAACCGAATGAACGAAATCAAAGGCAGCCGCCCATTTTTTCTACTCAAGTGATTTAAAGATGGAACCATGGTCGTTCACTGTCTTGTCCCTGAAATGGGCAAAAAAGCAATGAACCTGATGCCAATCTCGGCAATATTGCCTACTTTGGCACGGCCGCAGTTCACTCAAAATGATGCGATCTCCTTCTGAATCCATAACGATTTTGCTCTCGCAGCAAAAGTTCAAGCAAACTTTCAAGATAAGCCTATGCATAGTCCCAATTTTTTCACAACAGAGGAAAAACGATGAGCAAAGCACTTGCACAAGGGATCTGAGTTGCTATATAATTTTATAATATATTAACTTAGTTATTTATATGAGGACGTGAGTGAATTGTCACTGGAAGATCAGATCGACGAAAAGCTGTTCACCATCATGGACTTCCTTAAACCCAGGAACCTGTCTCTGCCCATCTCGCTGCCGCATTTGGCCATGTTGCGTTGGCTCTACCGCCACCCTGTCCTCTCAATTTCGATGGCTGCGGCCTATAGCCAGGTTAGCCAGCCGGCAATGACTCAGACCGCTCAAAAACTGGAGCGGGAGGGATGGATCATACGCCGCCGCGACGAAAATGACCAACGCGTCGTATGGATATCACTGACGCCGGAAGGACGCAAACATGTAGAGAGAGTCGAAGCCATGCAACACGAGCGATTAAGACAGCTGATCGAAAATCTCTCTGCCGAAGATAAGGAAACACTGGCGCGAATTCTGGCAAAGATTCAGCAAAATGTCCGTCAGACACTCTAATGTCGTAAGATAAGGAGGACTATTGTGAAATCATCACTCCCTAATACGGGATCCGCTCCCCGGCACTATACCCGCCAACTTAAATGGACATTGGCTGTGTTAGTTGTGGCTGGCGGCAGCGTCCTGATTTGGCGCACTACAGCTTCACCTCATCACACCTCCGGCGTGACGCAATTCCCTCTGGTTTCGGTGAGTCGTGCCCAATCCGGTCGTTTGACCGCCTTCAGTCCCCAAAGTCTCACAATGACCCCGACCCAAAATGTTACGGTAAGTCCCTTGGTATCCGGAACAATCAGTAAAATTCTGGTGTCATCGGGCCAAGTGGTCTCCCTTGGCCAACCCTTGGCTGTTCTCACTAATCCGGCTTTAACATCCGCTGTGAGTCAAGCCGAAGCCAATGTCTCGATGATGCAGGCCAAAGTGTCGGCGGCCCAAAGTACGGGCAGCACAGCCAATAGCGCAAGTCAACTCTCGCACAATGCTCAAAGCCAAATCACCTTGGCCGAGCGTGAAATCGCATCTGTGAGCAGTTCCGGGTCTTATTCGGCTATGACTGTAGCCGAGGACCAAAATTTTTTGACGACCGTCCAATCTCCGTCGGGCCCCTATCTTGAAGCCATAAGCCAAGCTCAGTCCGCCCTTCAAAAGGCCCAGTCCCAAGTGCAGCAGGCTCAAACGAGCGGATCCCCGAGTGCCATTACCGCTGCTCAAGAGATGCTGGCTTTTGATCAACAAGAGCTCAACAGCGCCCAAGCTTTGGACAAAACGGTTGTCACTTTTGCCCAACGCAATCTGGCCACGGCCGAAGCTGCCCAAAGCCAGGGCATGCAATATGCCCAGCAAAATCTTGCCGCGGCTAAGACCACGGCAACTGATCTTAATCAACTGACAGCATCGTCTATGGCCCCCTCTTCGTCCACGCTGACGTCTTTACAACAGCAACTCCAAGCGGCTGATTCGGCTCTAAGTGCCGCTCAAGCAGCTGTTCAAGACCTTACCGTTAAAGCCCCTGTAGCAGGAACTGTGAGCGGAATAGAAGGTGTTTTTGGCCAAGGATCCTCCCCGGCCGCGCCGATAATGAGCATAACCAGCACGTCTTCAAACTTGGTTATGACTCTTCCCGAGACTCTCTCCCAAAATCTCCATTCCGGCCAGTCCATAACCATTGAAACACCACAAGGTGCCAAGACTGTTCGGGTCCAGTCCAATGTGCCGATGCCCAACACCTCATCCTTATACCAAGTGAGTCTCAATGCCCCCGCGTCTTTGACGCCGGGGCAAAATGTCACGGCAGAGGTTCCCGTCCAATCGGCTCAGGGTACCATCATTCCCGTCTCCGCCTTAATTCCACAGGCCGGGAATAAAGCCTTGGTGGACACCGTGAGTGACGGCTCCTTACACACCCTAGTGTTACACATCGTGCTTCAAAACAGCCGTCAGGCCATCGTCTCGTCCCTCACACCAAACACAGAAGTTGTTTCTCCGGCCAACACGGAATTAGCCAACGGAGCACGTGTCAGAACACTGGGACAGGGATAACAGCAGGCAAAAAGCGGACAAAGAGGAATAGGAGAAAAAAGGATGAATCTGACATACTGGTCTTTGAAACGGCCTTTGACCATCGTGATGGTATTTCTTGCCGTGATCCTCCTGGGAATTGACGGATATTTGCATCTTCCTGTGCGCCGATTTCCCCAGGTCAGCATTCCCACGGCACAAGTGGTGGTCAAGGACCCGGGAACTTCCCCTAACGCCATGATGAATACGGTCTCTAACCCATTGGAGAATCAACTGGCCACAATCTCCGGACTTTACACAATCAAGGCCACATCCTTGGCCGGAGAGTCCCGTATTTTGATAGAATTCGACCAGGGCACATCGCTCAATGCCGACATGGCGCAAGTGAACAGTGCCATTCAGAGGATTGCCAAATCCTTGCCTTCCGGAGCCAGCTATCCCTCCGTCATTGAAGCCGATCCCTCTTCGTTGCCCATTTTGAATGTCGCGGTGTTGGGATCCGCTAATGTGGCTGTCCCCACATCCTGGGTAGAAAATACCCTGATTCCCCGTCTGGAGGAAGTTCCCGGTGTGGGACAGATCCAGATATTCGGAACACCCACTCAAGCCGTCAAGGTGGGCCTCAACGCCACCTTGCTCGAGTCGCTGCATCTTCCGGTTATTGCCGTGGGTCAGCAAGTGGCGAACGCTAACGTGTCACAGTCAAACGGCAACTTGATCTCCGGATCCCGGTCCTATGATGTGAGCACCCACGGACAGTTTAACAGCCTGAATGCCCTGAGAAACCTGGCGATTATGATGCCGTCCACATCCAAGGGGACGCCTTCCACCACCTTGCCGCTCCATGATTTGGCTTCTGTGACACTCGGCAATACGCCGTCTACAACCGAGGCATCCTACAACGGGCATCCGGCCATCGGTCTAAGCATCACGGAACAACCCGGTGCCGACACCCTCAATGTAACTCATGATTTGCTGCAAACATTGAAGAGCATAAAAGGCACTTTTCCACCCCAAGTCAGCGTGAAGACCACGAGTAATTCTGCCAGTTTCACCCAAAGTGCATTAACTTCTACTCAAGTCGATTTGTTTCTGGCGGTATTCTTTGCCGGCATCGTACTGTTTGCTTTTTTGCACCGGTGGCGAAATACTCTAATTATCCTGATTGCAATCCCCGTGTCCATTGTTGCGACTATGGGGGTGATGTGGACTCTAGGCTTTAGTTTGGACTTAATCTCCCTCATGGCTTTGTCTCTTCTTATTGGGTTTTTAGTCGACGATGCAGTAGTGGTGCTCGAAAACATTCACCGCCATCAAGCCATGGGAAAATCCCCGTGGAATGCGGCGTTTGACGGGCGCATGGAAATCGGGGCCGCGGCCGTCGCTATAACCTTGACCGATGTGGTGGTATACTTGCCGTTAGCACTTGTCAAGGGCAATGTCGGGGCCATGTTCCGCGAATTCGGCTTGACAATTGTCAGTGCCACCTTATTCTCCTTGCTCGTATCATTTACCCTGACGCCTTTGATGGCAGCCAGATGGGGAACCGAAGGCCCCAGGGCCCTATGGGCTGTCAAATGGGATCAGGGCTTAGAGCGAGTGAAATACGCATACGCCAAAGCCTTGCATGCTCTCCTTCACCGCCCTTGGATTGCCGTTTTGACGGTGGTCGCCACAATCGGGATGACCGTCATGTTCTTTCCCTTAGGCCTAATTCAAACCACCTTTATTCCTCCCGAAAATACAGGACTTTTTACCATGAATCTCACTCTTCCTCCGGGGACAGCCCTTAGCACCACTCAACAAGATGTGCACAAGCTCTCCCAAAACATTAAGACACTTCCGGGGGTCAAAACAGTTTTTGCCACAGCAGGTGCAAATACGGCATCAAATATAGGACAACTCAGCGTGCAATTAGCCACGGCAGGGCGCGAATCCGCCATTCTACACATCGAAACTCAGAGTAACCGGTATGCGAACAATATTCCCAATATGCAAGTAGCGACTGTCACGGCCAATCCTCTCACACCAAGCAATGCTCAGCCCGTGGCAATCCGAATCTTGGGGCCAAATCTATCCCGGGTCCAGAATTTGGCTGCGGTGGTAGACAAGAAAATAGCCGGATTACCTTCCCTGACCCAAGTGACAAACGATACCCCAGTAGCCCTGCCCGAGCTTTCCGTGACGGTATCTCACCAAAAGGCACAACAACTCGGAGTGTCTGTGCAAGATGTGGTGCAAACGATTCAAAGTGAGACTCAAGGACTGACGGTATCCACCTATCAGTCCGGATCAGGGGGGACACCTCTCAATATCCTCTTACAGACTCAGGGTGCAAATCCGAGTAATCTTTTGTCCTATCCGGTTCCTTCGACCGTCCTTGGCACCGTGCCCTTATCTGCGGTGGCACATCTCACACCCACTTCGACTGCCACGGCAATCCAACAACAAAACCGATTATATGCCGATACCATTTCGGCCGGGCTCAACCAAAGCGGGACGTTGGGACCCGCCATAAAATCTGTCAAAAACACCATTAAATCGATACCTATGCCACCGGGATACGAAGTAGTATATGGAGGACAGGTCCATCAGCAAAAGTCCGCATTCGGCCCACTCTTCAAGGCTTTAGGACTGTCAGTACTTCTGGTGTACATGCTCATGGCTGCTCTTTACGAATCTCTGGTACTGCCCTTGGCCATCATGCTCACTGTGCCCTTGTCCGCAGTGGGAGCCTTGAGTGCTTTGGCCTTGACAGGGCAGACCATCAATATTTTCTCGATTGTCGGATTGATTATGTTAATGGGGATTGTTACCAAGAATGCCATTCTGTTGGTCGACTATACTCAAACGCTGCGCAAACGAGGCCGGGATCGAGAATCGGCACTGATTGAAGCGGGACAAACACGGCTCAGGCCGATCTTAATGACATCGCTGACTATGATCATGGCCATGATCCCTTTGGCATTCAGCGTAGGGTCGGGAGCCGCCGACCATCAAGCTATGGCCATTGCCGTCATTGGCGGCTTAATCTCGTCGACGGTACTCACTCTTGGCGTTATCCCGGTAGCCTACACCTTTCTGGATAGATGGCTACCATGGAGTCTTAACCAAAAAATCCCGAGCCCGGCTCCTGCAAACAAAAACCGCCGAGAACAGGCTTGAAATCTCGCAAATCTCTTGGAATATCATCGCCTTCTTCTGGGATGTATCGCCCACCCCTACCCAAAAGTTGGCGGCCATAGCAAAGAGGCGGAACAATTTATGAATTTGATCTCAAAAATCCACACGTTAAGTTATCAATCATTCACCGGTTGTTAGTTGAAGACAGCCAGCAGCTAACGATGAAAATTTGCCGCCCATGGGGATAATCTCTTCGGATTATCCCCATGGCGTTTAATTAATCCGGTAGTAAGCGTTCAATCTCATCGGGTGTCAATACCCGTTTAGCCAATGGAAATACGATCAGATTTTCCTTTTGCATATGTGTTGAAAATGTTCCCCGCAGATTCGTAGCGTGCCGAGCCCAAATGTTAAACGCCTCATCCTCACCCTCTTTCCACATTCGGTAGTATTGATCGAATCCTTGGCTGGCAGCGCGGATAGTTTCGTGTTCTTCCAGCATCACAGGAATCGGACTCTCGGGGGCGCGTTCCACCAACTTCGGAAATAAGTAGTCTTCTTCACGTTGAGCATGGGCATCCAATTCTGTGGTCAATGCTTTCAACAATCCATCTAAAGTTTCGATAAAAAGATCACCACGACCATTAACGCGAATACCTTCGATGGTTTCGGCTAAAGCAGTTAACTTGAGTACATAATCGTGATGCTCCTCGGTAAGTTGAGCAATAAGATTCATCTCGGATCCTCCTTGTTCCCACACTTGATCCTTTTCTCTCTTTAACAGGTTCTTCAGGCCTCAATTTTTTACCGTTCGGGGTTTTTAACCTCCTATACGGGCGGCTTTTGTCTATATCCCAGTCTACCTTCCTCATAATTGGTGCGTGTGATCCTAGTCACAAGTCAACGACCCCGCCCTAAAGGACGGAGCTTGGATCTGAAACTCCACCGCAATTCCAAGAACCTTTCCAGGCGCTTGGCTTTGGCTTCAGAGTCCGACCCATCAGAGGCTGCTGACAAAAGCCCCGTCCCCATCCAGTCCTGCCGGGTGAGGAGCGTTCGTAAGGTTACATTACGGGTACCCCCCAGATCGGCGTGGAGGGTGAAGCCACAATTTTCACAGCGGAAAGTCAGCCCCTTTCCCGAGCGGTTCTTATCCGAGACATGCCCGCAGTTCGGGCACCCTTTCGAAGTGTAGTCCGCATCAACATTCATGGTTAAGCCCCCGACGAGTTGCGCCTTGTAAGACAAAAACGCACCCAATTCGGCAAACGCCCACTTGGCCCGGCGCCGACGGTTCTGCTTTCCTCTCATCCGGGTTCTTTCCCGAATACGGGTCAGATCTTCCAGGCCAATCAGGAACCCAGGCTCCACAATGGCTTTGGCGATTCGGTGATTCACGTCGGCCTTAAACCGTCTCTCTCGCAGGGTCAGTTGGCGCCACCGCCGTCTGCTCCCGCGAGTGCCTTTAGTTTGAAGACGTGAACGCACTCTCTGAAAAGCCTCGCCTTTGTGACAGATGGCTCCCCCTGGGAAGAATTGTGTCTTGTTTCTGGGGGTGGTCACCACTAAGAATCGTTCTCCCAAATCAGCACCCTTAATGCCTTTGACGGTTTCGGGTGTGAAATCTGGAGTTTCTACCTCAAGGCTAACCAACAGGTAAAACTTCTTGCTTCCTGGATCACGCCAAAGTTTGGCGGCACCGCAGGTGACCCCACCCGAAGAACCCTTTTGGATCAAGTCAAGGTGCTTTGTGTAGCCTTCGTAGCTAAAAACCACCGGACCCTCCAGTGTCGTGATGGACACCTGTTGCCCGGCCTTAAACCGATAATCCCGTTGATAAGTAAAGGTGGTGGTATTCGCTGTGAAGACGGGAGCCTTATCCAAACCCTTGTATCGCTTCCGAGTATATCCTTTCTGTTGATGGGAAGCGTGTTTTACCCTGGTCCATAGCCCCTTGAAAGTGGCGCCAACCTGGCGTGATACCGAGCATGCCAATTGGGAGGGCAACGCAAAACGCTCCCGAAGTTCTGGATAGACCAGTCCGTGCAGTTTGAGCTGATTGGACATCTTGCCGTTCTCAAAGGCCACTCGGCTAGTATAGTTCAGGGCTTTTTGATAAGCCCTGACCGTATTAAGAAGGCTTTGATCACTTTCCGCTGTCGTATGCAGTTTGAGTTTGGCGGTCAGTATTGTTTTCACAGATTAATTCTACCGCTACGCCATTGAGAACCCAACAGAACGAGAGGGGAACGGCGCGTCCTCCCCGGCCTGAACGTCAGGGAGGACGCGCCGTGAGATCGGATGACAATTTCTGAACCCAATGATCTCTCATCATATCACATTACCGACTGCACTCAGACGGAATTTGTCCGTGTAAAGAAAACCCTCGGGAACCTTCGTTCGAAAGACTTATTCGAAATTCCGAGTCAATACGCCAAAAGACGCCGGCATGTGTTTTTTCTATGCAGTCGCATGCCTTTTTGAAGGCCAAACTCTCTCGGTGTTTGGTGATTCGAAGGCGATTGTCATATTTCGAAGAAGCTATTCGCTATTCTGTCAGCTCCCGTTCCTGAAAAGGGAGACCGAAGCGCCGCCGAGAAAAATTTCTCACACGGGTCTTGACGACGTCCCCGCCGTCATGTTAGGTTAAGATCAGTAAGACTGGGGTCGGCAACGACGCTGCCCCCCAAGGGGCGAGGAAGCTCTATTCGCGTAACTCACGCGAATAGAGCTTTTCTTGGTTGGGGCCCTAGATTTTAATGACAGGAGGCATTCACCATGCGACAAATTGCATTTTACGGCAAAGGCGGCATCGGCAAATCCACGACCTCCCAGAACACGCTGGCGGCCTTAGCCGCCATGGGGCAGCATATCATGATCGTGGGCTGTGATCCGAAAGCGGACTCGACCCGGCTTATTTTGCATGCTAAAGCTCAAACCAGCGTGCTGC
>JAKACM010000158.1 GCA_021821465.1 Bacillota bacterium | reverse complement strand
CAACGACAAAATTGTAGCCCAGATCAGCCCCCACTCTGACGGTGCTTTCGACACCGATATTTGTGGCAATCCCGCCAATAACAATAGTATTGACGTCCAAAGCACGCAAGAGATGATCTAATTCCGTTCCGATAAAAGCGCTGCGCACATGTTTGGTAACCACATGGTCCTCGGGGAGAATTGGCAGGGCATCAATAATGTCATACTGTTTGGGGTCCACGGGGGCAGATCCC
The DNA here is from genome assembly GCA_021821465.1 of Bacillota bacterium. GTDB lineage: Bacteria > Bacillota > Sulfobacillia > Sulfobacillales > Sulfobacillaceae > Sulfobacillus. The sequence continues at coordinate 7,888 of JAKACM010000158.1, read as the reverse complement.
GTCCGAGCAAGCACAACCTCCGATTCTCCGCGCATGGAGCGCACAACGTATTCATGAGGCGTCACATGCACAAAGATTACGGGCAAGTGCTGTGTTCTGGCCAGGTTCAAGAGTTTCTGACATGCTTGGATGGTCTTTTGAAACTGCTCGTGCCCTGCTATCGAATTTTGCATGTCGATAAACATCACGCCAAGATGTTGTCGCTTCAATTGGATTTGCATCTTAAAGAGCCTCCATATTTCTTTTTGGTTGATATCCCTTTCGCGCCAATAGGAATTCCTAAACTGGCACCTTCCTCACGCTTTTTCCCTTCGTCTCCGGCGGTGAGTTGTGCTGTAGATAACACGTTCGTCTACAATCTCTCTGCGGTGAGTGAAGCGTTATTTTACTCGCCTATGGCTACAAGGCGAATAGATGAAATCTGCCGTGGACGTGGGTTTTCTTTTTTCGTGGGCCCGTGAGTGAGGGGTTTGGGCCACGAACACTAAAGTATATTGTAGCTCACCAAGGGGAATTCTATCTCGTCACAAAGTGAGTGACAAGCGGGTTCATCTCGTTTTTCTCACCGGGACGCTTTTGTGATAGACTGGCCAAAAGGGAATAATCTTACTGGTTGGGACCTGGAACTGTTATTAAGGGGCGAGCACAGTCGATGAAAAGCAAAGATTATCGGTTCATTCCGCCGTCAAAGCAGATGAAAATTGTTGGAATCATAGCAGCCATAGGCATGTTTGTCATCAACATGGTAGGGTTTTTGGATACGCAGACGGGATCGGCATTGGGATGCGGGCCCGACTGGCCTCTATGCAACGGCAAAGTGATTCCTAATCTGAATAACATTCACGTGATTATTGAATTTGCACACAGAATGTTGGTGGCAGGGTTTGCACTCTTGGCCACCCTTTTCATGATTTGGGCTGTGCTCAAATATCGACAGTTTGTTGAAGTGCGCGCGTTTGCCTGGATCGGTATCGGATTTATTGTGGTGCAATCGCTTTTGGGTGCTTTGGCCGTGGTTTTTGTAAATCCACCGACGGTTTTGGCTCTGCATTTGGGTTTCGGCTTGCTGGCTATGATAGGTGTCACTCTTTTAGTGGTGTTTCTGTTTCAATTGTCCGCTGAATCCAAGGACCGAGCCTCAGGCATTTCTTTTCGCCGGGAGACGCCCACGGGTATTAAGCGGGGAATCTGGGCCACTTGGATCTATACCTACGTGGCCATTTATTGGGGATCTTATGTGGCATTTCGGGGAGCTGGCGAAGCCTGCCCCACTTGGCCTTTATGTAACGGGAAGATATTTCCGGGATTTCAGGGACTCGTCGGTCTTGATTTTATTCACCGGTTGGTTGCGGTGGGATTGGCTATTATCACAGCACTCTTGCTGTGGAGTCTACGAAAATACAAGGGTAGCCGCCCCGACTTATATAAAGGGGCCTTTTGGCTCTTAATCGCCGTTATTGCCCAAATTATCACCGGAGCCAATCTGGCTTTGAGTCATGTGGCCACCGGCCCTTACTTACTCCACATCGGCACTTTAATGCTTCTGTTTGGTGATATGAGTTATTTGACATTGCAAGTGGTGAAACCGGGGAAATTGGAACTCTCCCCTCGAGAAATGGCGGCAAGGTGGTCGTCCCAAGAAGTTCATAACCCGCAAGGCTAAATGCTCTTGCGGGTTTTTTTCAACTTTCGGCGGATTCGCTGTAAAGCATTGTCAATCGTTTTTCGGGGACGCTTGACGGCACGACTGATTTCTTCATAGGTTTTTCCCCGTCGACGTGCGTCAAAGACTATGCTTTCCAGCGGTGTTAACTCACCTTTGAGTGTTTGAATGATTTGGCATGATATTTCCTGATCCGTGACAAATAATTCGGGCGATGGCTCATGGCTTCCCGGCAGACTGTCGAGCCATGAGCCATCGTTATTGGTTTCACGCCCGGGTTGATCCAAAGACCATGCCGAGTTCAAAATTTGATGTTTGGCCCTGGTTGCCCGGACCACTGCGGATACGATTTGACGGCTTACACAGAGTTTGGCGAATCCGGAAAAATAACCGTGGCGTTGATTATCAAAGTGTTGGATGGCATTCCAAAATCCTATCCATCCTTCCTGTAACACGTCCTCATGCTCGGCTCCGGGTAAAAAATAGCGCCCCGCTGTCGCTTTGATCAAAGATGCGTATCGCGCCATCAGCACAATCACCGCATCCTCTTGGCCGCTTTTTGCCCGCATGATGAGCGTGGGTTCGTCATGCAGTTGCTCAAGTTGGGTCGAAATAGGAATCCTCCCCTTAACGAAGCGTTACATTTTGCATTATACAGCCCAGGGCGGATCCCTTAAACTGTTGTAGCCTATGATTAAGCGAAGTCTGGATAAAAAAACGGGGACATGGTCATATTTTCGAGGTTCTTCTCGATTGCACCAAACCCGTAAATTTTTAGAAAATAGCTCCTTGTCAATAAGTATTGAGGACATTACGGTATGATGAAGATGTTTAAACCGAAGAAAATTGACGGAAAGGGATGACGATGGGCGTGGTACAAAATGGGGTTCAATACATTATTCGTTTGGATATGCAACGCGACGGATTGCCGTTTCGGAAAATTGTCCAAATGGTCGATGATCTGGAGGGAGATATTATTGCGTGGGACTTAGTTCGCGCAGAAGACCAAAGGACAATTCGAGACCTCACGGTTTTGATGGCAACGGCCGACAAACTGCGCCAATTGGTCAAAGAGCTCTCGGAACTGGATGGAATCAGGGTGGAAAATGTTTCGGACCGGACCTTCTTGATGCATCTTGGAGGGAAAATTGAAATTCGTCCTCGTGTGCATATCAAAACTCGAGCCGATTTGTCACACGTCTATACACCGGGGGTGGCCCGGGTCGTCGAGGCCATTGCTGAAGATCCTTCAAAGGCTTTTCAATTGACCATGAAGAGAAATACGGTGGCGATTGTCACGGATGGCTCCGCCATTTTAGGTTTAGGCAACTTAGGGCCTAAAGCCGCTCTTCCCGTTATGGAAGGCAAATCGGTGCTCTTTAAATGGTTGGCCAATGTGGATGCCGTTCCTTTATGCTTGGATACCCAAGACGTCGATGAAATTGTGGAGACTGTAAAACGTATTGCGCCCGCATTTGGAGGCATAAATTTGGAAGATATTGCTTCACCAAGGTGCTTTGAAATCGAGCAAAGGTTGAGTGACACGCTCGACATTCCCATTTTTCACGATGATCAGCATGGCACGGCGGTGGTAATTCTGGCCGGATTGATTAATGCCGCGAAGGTTGTCGGAAAAGCGTTGGAATCCTTGCGTATTGTGATTGCGGGTATTGGGGCAGCCGGTACTGCCACCACTGAATTGCTCTTGCACATGGGTGTTCGCGATATTGTCGGGTATGATCGAATGGGAGCCATTGTGGAGGGACAATCCTATCCCGGCCACCCACAATGGGAAAACTTGGCTCGAAGAACCAATCCCTACCACAGGACCGGAACGTTAAAGGACCTGTTGACGGGTGCCGACGTGTTTATTGGTGTGTCTACCGGGGATCTTCTCACTTTGGAAGACATTGAAGGAATGGCTCATGATGCGATCATGTTTGTCATGGCCAATCCGAATCCGGAGATTGCCCCGGAAAAGGCTCAACTGCACGCCAAGGTCATAGCAACAGGGCGATCGGACTATCCAAATCAGATCAATAACGTATTGTGTTTTCCGGGATTCTTTCGCGGTATCTTGGATTCTCGGGCTAAACGCGTGACAATTGGCATGAAAGTGGCTGCGGCGAATGCCTTGGCCTCGGTTGTGAAAAACGAAGAACTCGGTGCGGAATATATCATTCCGAGTGTGTTTAATCGGGAAGTGTCTGAGCGCATAGCCAAGGCCGTCATTCAAGCCGCCGAAAAAGACAATGTTTCCCGCCGTCTCACCAAGGTTTAGCAGAGTGTGTTGGATAAGGCTCGAAGGCGTCAGGGAAGATTGTGAATCCGAATTTGACGATGAAAGGCCGATGAAAAGCCTTGGGACTTAATTCGCAGAAGATGGTCCCAAGGCTCTTTCTGCAACCCTGAGACACTGAGGTCGACAGTTTGTGAGCCGATTTCGATGTGCCGAATGACCACGTTTTGGCAATGATGGCGGTCCAATCCGTCCGCGATTCTTAAAATTGCGGATAAGGCCATCCAGGTTGAGTTCTGGGAGAGATGACGGATTTTTTTCATACCGAGTGGTTTGCGGTGATAATAGGCTAAATTCGCGATGTCTTCTCGCGTGGGCTCTTCCCAAAATTGAGTCTCTCTGGCGTAGCAAATAAGATACCGGCTGTGTTTATGATGCCCCTTTTTATTGATGAAATAGCCGGCATCATGCAATAAAGCCGCGGTTTCCAGGTATTCTCGCCAGGAATTGTCGTGTGGCTCTGCAAGTCTTATCAGCGCGTCATATAATTGTAGCGACAAAAGGGCTACGTAAACGGCATGGGGTCGGTCAACCTGATATTGCTGCATGAGTTCTTCGGTGTAGATTAAGATAAGGCATCGCTTCTTTCCACTAGCGAAACAATTTCGCGCACGATACGTTCTAATTCGAGAGAAGGATCGGGATGGAAATTAACGACGTGCCATGCTTGTTCACTTTTTAGTGTTTGTAGGATGTCACGGATCTGTGCCTGGAATTCTATAAATCCCTCAAAACTTTTGGGGTTTGGAAGAGATTCCAACAAATCTAAGGAATCCGATGCGGCGAGTTCTCGCCTGGCGGCTGACAGGGGGTCGGACTGAGGTTCAATGACCATGTCCGGAACGAGTGCAAACCCCAAGGTCGTTCGTACCCAAGCTGCATCCAGTCCTTGGGCAACGGCACGAGCGTAAAGGCTAATCCACGAACGATCGGATAAGACCACGTATCCCGCACTGAGGTGGGGCAAAATTGTTTTCTGCATGGTAATGGCAAAGAGACTGGCATATAATAAGTGCCGGCTTTTAGTGCCCAAGCGGCGGTCATGTTTCATTTGCGTAATGAATTGATGAGTCCGAACATTGGGAAAAGGGGTCACCACCACGCTCGGGTAACCTTCCGATTGCAACTGGTTTTTTAGGGACATAGCCAGAGTTGAACGACCCGAACCGTCCAAGCCGTCGATGCCCACATACAATCCGTCGTAATAGGGTAAAATATGAGACCAGGTTGGGTGAACGCTATGAACAGGTTTTGACATAACTGCTGCTCCCTTCCGTGGAACTGTGTGCCATTAGGGCCGCCGGCTTTCGAGAAATTGCGGTAACAAAGACAAGTCGCTCAAAAGGGGGATTATCCAACCTTTGACTACTTTCTGTTGTTCAAAAATCGGTAAGGTGGCGTCCAGTAATTGGAGATATCCCTGTTCGGTTAAGGCTTGATACGCTTCACGCATTTGTTCTTGAAACCATAGGAAACTGCTCCACGGATCTTGCAAGCCGCTAATATCTTGACCACTTTCGTAATATTTCAATTTTCGCGAAGCCTGTTTAAGGCGGGCAACGGCAATATCGGGAGGGGTTGAGAAGTAAACGGCCAAATCAGGACGAGGAACATCCTGATAGAGAGTTTTGACCCAAGCCAAATCCATACCCCTGATGTGATCTCGTACCCAAGCTGTATACACCCAGCGATCGGCTAAGACCATAAATCCTGCTTGAAGGCGCGGAATAATCAGTCGTTCCAACCGATCATGGAAATCACTGGCGTGCAAAAGACTGAAGGCCGCCTTATCTAACCATTGTTTTTTCTTGGTATGGCGCATGAGCGGCTTGATTAAGGGGGAACTGTTCCAAGCGGTGCGGTATACGGGATAGCCTTTAGCCTTAAGCCAACCCTCCAATAAGTTGACCGCAGTGCTTTTGCCTGAACCGTCTGTTCCTTCCACGACCACTAAACGTCCCGGGTATATATGGTGTTCGTCGGGCACTGGGAAACACTCCTCATGTTCTCTAATTCAATAAACCTGGCACAATCAACTTCAGTTGCCAACTTTTCTTAATGTCTTTGGCCAAATCTTTCAATTCTTCAACGGGACCGGAAATGCCAGTACCGGACACCGTAACGACCAATTCCTTGTTAAGGTATTGTAAGCTGAGTCGCTCCACCCCATTCATGATGGGAGGAGAGAAAATCTCCGCCAGGCGCAACAATACTCCCAATTGGCGAATCACGACCAGTCGTTCACGACTGACAATACTGGAGTAAGGACTCCATAACCTTTGCAAGCGTTTCACTGAGCGGTAGGATGCGATGAGCGCAACAGATATCCATTCCTCGTGGTTGAGACCGGTCAACGCATAACCCAAAATATTGTGGAAAGTATGTTGATCCCCATGGTACATGTTGACATTACGACCGCAATAGCGCAATAAGGCGGCGACCTGGACCAATTCGACGCTGCGATCCGACAATCCCAAAATGCTCTTAACAGCTTTGCCGAGACGCGCCGCTCGTTCTTGAAGCCCTTCCGCCAACTCCCAAGGCCACTCGCCGCGCCGAGCAATATTCCATGCGCTTTGTAGCGCGATGGAGGAAAAGCCTCCGGTTTGTGTTCCCAAGTGCTGCAACAATAATCCGTTCCTCAGACCATAACCGCTGATAGTAAGCATATCAGATTGAGTGGTTTTTAATAAACCCAGGATAATAGCAATTCCCGGCACGATAATATCTACCCGGTCTTTCGGTATATGAGCCAATTTTTTCCGCTGATCCGGGGTCATGAGGGCGATTTTGGTTAACCAGGTGTCGATGGTTGTGCTGAGTATTTGAAATGCGTGAATTTGTTGGAAGGGATAGTCCGATTCATGTTGGATGGATCGGGCCATCACCCGAGCACTGCCGCCGAGAGCGATGGCTTGCGGATTTTTCATCTGCAACCAGTTAACCCGTGAATATTCATCCTGCACCCATAAGATCATGTCCTTCGGGGAAAGATTGAGTGAAGACAAAGACACTGCGCCAAAGGGCAAGGATTCTTGGTGGCCAATTCGTCCGCCTTCATAGCTGACAATTTCGGTACTTCCTCCTCCCACATCAATGGTCCAACCTTGGGCTAGAGTCAGGGAGTGTTTCACGGCCAAAAAGCCGATGCCGGCTTCTTCATCTCCCGACAAAACTTCCACTGTCAATCCCGTCTCACGGGTAATTTCTTGCAGAACTTGCGACTGATTACGGATATTGCGAAGAGCTGCCGTAGCACGAACGATGATGGGATCGGCTCCGAAAGCTAGAGCCACATCGCGAAAATATCTCAAGGTATGGATGAGGCGAGAAAAGCCGTCCAGCGTGAGAAATCCTTCGGTGTCTTTCGCCAGAGCCAACCTGGGAGTTTCCTTCCGTTCATCAATGATCACAACATTCTGTTCTTCCAGGTGTTTGACCACCATGAGTCGCACTGAATTAGACCCGACGTCTATAATGGCCAGTATCGGGCTTGGCATAGCAGTAACCAACTCCCCATTGTTTGTCTTCCATTATAGCCCAAACCACGGAAAGCTTCGAAATTCCGTCTTGGGAGCAAACATTGATATAATGGCCCCAAGAAATTGTGATTCGGTAAAGGAGATTAGGGGCTGTGAATAAACCACCATATTCATGGATGGAGCTCTTAAAACAAGAGGCTCCATATTCTCGCGGAACAATTTGGCGCTTTCGTCTGGCCGGTCTTCTCACGGTTTTGGCCTTAGGAATTGGCTACTGGGCGATTTTCAGGGCCTTGTCCGGACACTTATCGTTAATAGCGGCTATGGGTACGGAACTCTTTGGACTTATCGTTATGGTCGTTTCGGTTGCGGCGTCATTAAAAAGCCGACAAAAAGATATTCGTCGGTATCAAAATAATCGCGACAAACGGGAGAAATGAACAG